>CAMWXA010000001.1 GCA_947178035.1 uncultured Lachnospiraceae bacterium
GGTGATACATTGAGCCAGGAGCCATCTTCGATTACCTGGTATGTTGCATCTATGCCGATTATGAAGGCAAAGACACCGCAGATTTGCCCCTGGCGGGTCATTACATAGGATTGTTTTTTGCGGATATCGTCCTGAATGGTTTCAGGAGATGGCTTATCAGTTCCCCACTGTGTTGGATTGCCAACGAGACGCATCTGTTCCCGCGCATAGGAGTAGATAGCACTGATGGTCTGCAGGTCGCTGTCAGCAGCAGGCCGTATTGTCATAACATCATTCTTTCTTAGGTTCGTCCCATACACCGCTTGATTTCCTCTGTTGTGTCCACACATGGAATTTTCTGTATGAAGGTATCAAAATTACCGTTTGCATAATATTCTCTGACAACCGTTCTGATCAGCGCCAGAGGAACGACATCCCGCTCCTGCGGCGTAAATTCCCCATAGGGTGTTTGCAGCCGGACTCTGTTTGTCAGATGTTTTTTTGCTTTGTCTATGACAGAGTAAGTACGAAAATCTCCGTTGGGAAGATTGACGCGTGTCTCTGCAACGAATTGATTATTCACACCGTAAAACTGCAGATATCCGTCTGCTGATTTCAATATCAGGAAATCCTCCCTGCCGTTCTCAATGAGCAGGATATATTGGTCAATATCCTCATATCTTACATCCTTTTCCTTGCGTCCGGATTCTAACTCAATGTCAATCACACGCTCCGCCTGAAATGCAGTTTTGTTCGACGGAAAAGCTCCGTCTGCGATCATAATTGCCACTTTGCAGAAAGACCGCACATCGTCCTCTGGTCCATTGAGAATCCGTTTGTGTGCTTTTGAGACAGGATATATTTCGTTATTCTCTTTTTTCAGAGCCGGAGTTCCTTCGTTGATATCCCATGCAAACCCCTTTTCTCCCAGATGGATTCGCAGCAGGGTTTCTCCCAGATAAATGCCAAAGTGAACAGCGATATTCCATAAGGTGCTGGCACCGTCATCGCCATCATAGCTGTCCAGGTTTTCATGGTAAGCGGCTAAGATTTCTTCCACTTTTTCAATGCTTTGCTCTGTGTAATCCAAAATGATATCATTTTGTTTCGCGTATGCGACTGCCCTTTCGGCAATTTCTTGGTAATTGAGTTCCATATTAGCCTCCATGCCGCCTTTGGCGGCGCAAATAGATATGAAAAACGCTGTCCTCCGCGTTTTTCCTGCGGATGAATGGGACGCTGCCTTTTCTATGGTCTGGGAAGCAGCTCTCTGGATTCTTTCCATATAAAATGCTGCTGTCTTCGCGCTTCGTGTCTTGCCATGCCGCCTGCTTTGTGCTGGTAATTATCGCATCGCCAGCGCTTTTTGAGACTGGTGGGATCCCCATTGATGTATTCCAGTTCATATGCATCATAGGGTGTCGGCGGGCGCATGCTGCAATATGGACAGCCTGGCTCTCCGCATACGTCGTCCAGCCATTCCAGGCAGGACATACAGGCCCACGCATCATATCTGTCAAATAGTATCAGCGATTTTTCCCCGCAGTCTGGGCAGACAGAATCTTTGGAAATATAACCGAGCAGTTTCCATCTCCATTGCTTTTTACGGGATTTTAGAGCGTTTTTTCTGTTTTTCATATTCATCACCGTATTTGTAATTACTTGTTTATTTCTTTCTGGCTTTAAAGCCTTGGAAGATAAACGGTATACAGTTTTATTATAATGGGAATGTGGGGATTTTTCAATGAAAAATAAAATATAAGAACACAAACAAAAGTTCAGAGGTATAAACTATAAAAGACTTAATATGGCACTCGAGAGCGGTCAGTATAGAGCCAAGGGAACAGGCAAGGCAGAGGATGATTGAACAAAATAAGGAAATGGTAAATTAACTAAATTTTGATAGAATTGTATGAGCGTGTGTGGTAAAATATCCACATTGAATAGTTCGACATATTTGCTGAAAAGCACTCAAAAGTTTACATTCAGCAATTCTAACTTGCTATACATATTGTTAATAAAAAGATATAATGGGTGAGAAAATGACAACAGGTGAAAAATTAGCGTTGCTGCGTGAAAGAAAAGGTATTACACAAGAAAAATTGTCTGAAATATTAAATGTGTCCCGCCAGTCTGTTTCAAGATGGGAAACTGATATATGTTTTCCTGAAACGGATAAACTTATTAAATTAATACCCTATGCTAAAACAAAAATTTTTTGATGAAACAGAAATGTTTCTTGTCATTTTCAGATTGCTTATTGACGAAATTCGTATTTATTAAACATGGAGGATTAAAATGGAAAAACGAACGCAGGAGACAGAAAAAATACTGAACGAGCGGTTTAACAGGGACAATATAATTGCTCTGGCAACGGTACAAGACGGAATGCCATATGTCCGCAACGTAAATGGATTTTATGAGGATGGTTCATTCTATGTGATTACATATGCACTTTCCAACAAAATGAAACAAATAGAAAAAAATCCATATGTGGCGATTAGCGGCGATTGGTTTACAGCACATGGAAAGGGAGTAAACTTAGGCTGGTTCTGTGCGGACAACAATAGGAACATTGCCGGGAAGCTAAGAGAGGCTTTTAAGGAGTGGATTGACAATGGGCACAATAATTTTGAGGATGAAAATACTTGTATTCTTCGCATTGAATTGACGGACGGTGTTTTGCTCTCACATGGAACAAGATACGATATCGATTTTTGTGATAAGGGTTGTAAATAGGGCAGCCACCGCCCTATTTACAACAAAAGATTGAAGAACAGGCTATTTAGCCGGGTTACATTTTACGAGATTCACGACTTGTTCAAGACTCATTTCTCCCATGTCCTGTTTATCAGGCTCTGCGTCTCGTTGTCTTACGGATACAGACATATTATTTTTCTCGTTTTCGCCCAGGATAATCATATATGGCACCTTATCCATGCGTGCTTCACGGATCTTATATCCAAGTTTCTCACTTCTGACATCCACTTCTGCCCGGATATCATTTTCTTCCAAAATTTCCTTAACTTTCTTAGCATAATCATTATATTTATCGGAAACTGGAAGAACCTTAACCTGTACAGGTGCAATCCACGCAGGAAATTTCCCTGCACAATGTTCGAGTAAAATGCCAATAAAACGTTCTATCGAGCCAAATACAACTCTATGCAGCATAATCGGGCGATGCTTTTCTCCATCTGCGCCAATATAGTCAATATTAAATCTTTGCGGGAGCTGGAAATCAAGCTGAATCGTTCCGCACTGCCACGTTCTGCCGATGGAATCTTTTATGTGAAAATCAAGTTTGGGGCCATAGAATGCACCATCTCCTTCATTTACTGCATAGGACTTGCCCATTCCCAGCACTGCTTTTTCTAAAGCCTCCGTGGCAAGCTGCCAATCCGCATCACTTCCTATGGAATGCTCTGGCCTCGTTGACAGTTCAATTTCATAGGAAAACCCAAACTTTTGGTAGACTTCATCAATAAGGCGCATAACACCCTGTATCTCATCCACGACCTGATCTTCTCTCATAAGAATGTGAGCGTCATCCTGCGTAAAGGAACGCACTCTCATGAGGCCATGTAATGTTCCGGACTTTTCATTGCGATGCACAAGCCCTAATTCTGCTATCCGCATAGGAAGCTCCTTATAGGACCTCGGTTCCAGTTTGTACACCAGCATTCCACCCGGACAACTCATTGGTTTGATTGCATAATCATCCTCTTCAACCTTAAGAGAGTACATGATATCTCGATAAAAATCCCAATGACCAGATGTCTCCCAGAGACTTCTTTCCAGCATAATGGGCGTAGAAATTTCAACATATCCTTCTCTGCGATGGATTTTTCTCCAATAATCAATCAGCAGGTTCTTTAATATCATTCCCTTTGGCAGGAATACTGGTAATCCTGGTCCCTCATCAAAAATCGTAAATATTCCAAGTTCCTTTCCGAGTTTTCTGTGGTCTCTTGCCTTTGCTTCTTCAACCATATGCAGATATTCATCCAATTGTGCCGCCTTTGGAAAAGATATGCCATAGATTCTTGTAAGCATTTGATTTTTTTCGCTGCCTCTCCAATAGGCTCCAGCCACTGACAATAGCTTGACAGCTTTAATCTGACACACATTAGAAATATGTGGTCCTGCACAGAACTCCTCATATTCTCCCTGCTTATAGAAGCTAATCTGCTCCGCATCATTCAGTTCCTGAATCAGCTCAATTTTATACGTTTCACCGGCCTTCTCCATAAAGCGAAGCGCTTCTTCTTTTGACTTTTCATAGACTTGCAGGGAGAGAGATTCCTTTATAATCTTTCGCATTTCTGCTTCGATTGCCTTTAAATGCTCTTCTGAAAATGAAAAATCAAACTGAAAATCATAATAAAATCCATGTTCGATTGCCGGACCAATGGCGCACTTTGTTTCTGGATATAAGCGTTTTACAGCCTGTGCAAGCACATGTGCACTCGTATGCCAAAAGGCTTTTTTGCCCTCCTGTTCTTCAAAGTTTACGTCTACAATTTCTCCATTTTTTCGCAGAACCTTCATAATTTGCTGCTCCTTTCTCTTTTCGGCTTTAACGATTTGGCAACAACATAAGAAAAGCACCCTTAAGACCATAATCATATCGTCTTAAGGGTGCACTTGGCACGGTTCCACCTTAACTTTTCACTTCAGATTCTATCAAATCCTATCCTTTAACGCAGGCATACGGTAACACTTACTTATTTCAGCATTACAGCTCTGGAATGGTTTTCGTCTAATTTCCACATAAACAGCTTCCACCAAGTGCTGTTCTCTCTGGATGTTTCCAAATAAACTACTTTTTTCCGTCATTGCTTTTCTTATGTTATTGATGGTACTTTATCACAACTTTTTTATTTTGTCAATGCTCATTTTAACTCAAAACGGCACGATATTAACTTGCCCATGAGGGCGAAAACAAGGGAAAAGGATAGTTAACATTGCGCTAATCCTTGAAAACAGGGAAAGCTACGGGAAAGGCATACAAACCGGAAGTTGTATGAGCGTTACTGCAGGCTTTGAAAATATGGTAGAGATTCCAAATACTCAATGCATTTTTGGGCACAGTTTGTTATGTAATCACGTATTTGCTGCTCTGATATATATGCGGTATGAAGCATAGGTTTTCTCTTGTTATGATATTCAAAAATCAATTTTTCTTTCCAGACCGCAACATCCTCTGAATCAATCAAACCTTCTAATGAATATGATTTGCTTTTACTGATAGCTTTTATGATATGGGAGGCATCCTTTTCCCAAAACATCAATTGATCTATTTGTTCACAGTCTGCATAATAAGCCTCATTCATTGACATATTATGCGCAGGTGCTTTGAGAAATTCTTCTTTGAATGGAACTCTGATAGAATGATACCATATCATATCAGACAGTAAATGAACAAGGTAGCCAACTACAAAATCTGTATTCTTGGATGTATTGTATTTATCAAAAAATGTGTCAAAGTAACTGATAGGACTTTTGCTGTTAAAACGATAGTGCGATATATCCTTGAGTTCTCTTGTATAGTTCTCTTTTACATGAACTGCATCTGGAGCAATGCTTCCTGACAAAAAATCGCCATAAGAATAAAGTGAACTGAATTTTTGGGTATATACTTTATCTGCGATGAGCAAGTGCATCATTGGTTGAGCCATATTTATCCTCCGAATATAGCATCACATAATGTAAGGGTTTCATTAGCTGTTATATTTTATTAATAAATTCTCCACTTTTCTGTAAGCGAGCTTCCTGCTATGCATTTCCTTGTGTTATATCGTTTCACAAGGATTTTTAAACTTTCATAAGGGCAAAAATAAGGAAAGTCAACTTACGGAATACATTATAACACAATATGAATGGATTGTGTGAACTGATTAGTTTGAAAATACTCCCTGCTCACAAAATGCTCTTAGGAACTGTTAAGAATTAACCCTACAGATGACAGGAACACATCATGTATACTTTCCAAGGCTTTTGCAAAACATGGCATGACCGGAGCAGACGGCGGCAAAAGAAAAGTATAAGAAAACGCTTTCGTTTTTGGAAAAAGTATTATTAGAACGATTGAAAATTTAAAATAGGAGTCTGGAATCTGACCGCTTCTTTGGGACGGAGTGCAGTCTACTGATTGACACAGGATTGGGCTTTATGGCTCTAACAGTTCCCTTACTCTGTCCACATATGCATCGGCATGATTGATACTGAGTTCCCCATGATGATAGCCCTTTAAGGTTTCTAGTGTGCTGTTGGGTATCAGCTCCTGTATGGCGCGCGCGGATTGTTTCATGATTGGTCTTTCTCTGCTGCCGACGAGTACAAGTGTTTTTGCTTTGCAGTCGGACAGAGGGCTTTTAAGCGTATAGTTCGTATTGGCTTGCAGAATGGATATATAGTCAGATTTTGTTATGCCGCAGGTATCTTTATAATAATCCTCAAACAGACTGTTCCTGATATGCAGGCTTTGAAACTGCAGCTTTGAAAACCATCGCTGGCGAATCAGTCCATAGGAGAGGCGAAGGCTGGGTGCAATCAGCTTATGGGTGGTTTTCAGAGGATACGCCAATGCGCTCTCAATCATCGCACAGCCACATATGGAGTTCCTTTGCGATAACATTTCCAATAAGATTTGACCGCCGAGTGACAAGCCGCCGATAAACTTCACGCTGCCGTTGCAATTTTGGTCAATGAAATTGATGAGTTCACTGGCGTTGTCTTCGATGGAGGCAAAGGGGCGGTCGCTTTGGGAGTGTCCGTCCAAGATCGGAACAATGATGTGATACTCTTTTTCAAGGGATTGAATTTCACCAGTATAATTCCACCAGGAAAGGCCGCCGCCATGAAGGAAAATGAGAATGTCGCGGTTTTTGGTTCCAAATTCTTTTACTATCATAGTCAGCGCTCCTCCTTAGAAAATTGATTTTTCACAAATCCTGTTATTTGCCAGTTTGTATGGCTTGACAGAGCGTTTGGGGTATTATACTGCCTTTGAGACAGGGTGTCAGCAGAACATCCAACTATAAATTCTTTTACTCACTGTACCTTTATTGAAAATCCTTCATATATTCCAACTGATACTTCTTCACCAAACGAATATTGCTCCATTGTTTCTTTCTCAAACCGATATACTGTAACCAATTCTTTTGTCGGATCTACAATCCAATATCCTTCCTTCCATATAGCAATCATATCTTATTATTGATGATTAATCAATCATAATTTATCATGGCGGTTCTTTAAGTTTGTTATTGGTTACTTTAGAAAAATGCGCGCAGCTTGACATTTTGCCTTTGTATGTTATAATCTGAATAACAATTGAATCGTAATGATGTCTTCAGGGCAGGGTGAAATTCCCGATCGGCGGTGACAGTCCGCGGGTGCGAGAGCACGGGGTTTGGTGAAATTCCAGAACCGACGGTATAGTCCGGATTAAAGAAGGTGTATTGTGATAGTCAGGATAAAGCTGACTATGATTTTTGCACTCTTTTTTGTCCAACTGCTCTGTTGACATGTTCAATACACCTGAATTTTAACACCTGAAAGGCATTCAGATCCTTTCAAGTGTTAATTTTTTTTAGGAGGTATTTCAGATGAAAAACAGTAAAACAAGGAAACTCACAACAGTAGGCATGTTATGTGCGCTCGCATACGTCGCAGTGATGGTCGGGCGCATACCGATTGTACTTTTTTTGAAGTATGATCCCAAAGATGTAATCATTGCAATCAGCGGATTCCTTTTTGGGCCGCTTACCGCATTTGCAGTAACGATGATTGTTTCTGTAGTGCAAATGGTCACGATTAGCGGAACGGGGATTTTTGGCTGTATGATGAATATAATTTCGAGCTGCTCCTTTGCATGTACCGCCGCATGGATCTACAAAAAGAAACGGAAACTGTCCGGTGCAATGCTTGGGCTTTTCTGCGGCTGCGGATGTCAGGTTGTAATCATGATGTTTTGGAATTATCTGATTGCACCAATCTATATGGGATATCCGAGAGAAGCCGTTGTGGAATTGCTGCTTCCGGCGTTTTTACCGTTCAATCTGGTGAAGGGAGGACTGAACGCCGCGATTACAATGCTTTTATATAAACCTGTTGTCACTGTTCTGCGCCGGTCGAATCTCATTGAAACCGGTCATGATTCAGAGAAAGTGCGGATAAAGACGGGCGTTTTATTGACAGCTTTGTTCATGATCATAACTTGTGTGTTGTTGATTCTTTCTTTAAATGATGTGATATGATATGAGGCAGGAAGCAGAGCAGTTAAGGAACTGTGAGAATATATGAAGCAGGAAGCAGAGCAGTTAAGGAACTGTGAGAATACTTGTCACAGGTTATTTCGGAACAATTTATAAGGACAAATTGATTGATGTAAGGAACTGTGAAAAAAATGTGCGGATTGCGCAGGATTTTTTCATGGTTCCTTATTCTGTCTGCTTCTCAAGTACCATATGACATCTTGCCCACAGTTCATTTTTGTATGGAAAAACATTCTTTGTAATACTTTCTGCAAAAAAGCCCACCTTTTCATAGCAGTGTTTTGCAGCAATGTTCTCCTCAAACACATTTAACTGCACAAGTGACACATTCGTAATATAGAAAGCATACTGCAGCGCCAGGCGCAACATTTCCTCACCGCATCCGGCTCCTCTTTTTTGGTTATCAATGACAACAAATTTGAGAAATCCTGTGTTATCGTCGGTATTGACTGAGTAACAGAAGAAACCGAGCGGTTTGCCGTTGTCCTCTGTTGCCACATATGCGCTGTCCGTCCAGTCAACTGCATTTTTTTCCAAGAGTTTGTTAAGATTTTCATATGTGATGGGATAGGGTATCAGGTTGGCACACCACAGAGCGTGAATTTGTTCATTGTCAATCCATTGCGCTAAATAGCTGTAGTCCTTAACTGCTATGTATGGTCTGAGTCTCATATGCTGGTTCCTCCGGTTTTATATGAGTGTCAGTAGTTCCCGCAGCGACTGGATCGTGTGCGTCTGCCCGTAATACAGGGTTGTGTCCGTCCGGTTGACGAGAACAGAGATGATCCCGATCTGGTTTGCTCCGACAATATCTTTCTGCTCGTCCCCGACATACATCATTTCGTCCGGTGACACCTGCAGCGCTGTCATCAGCATTTGAAATCCTGTGCTGTTTGGCTTGCGGTATCCCACATCGACCGAAGTCAGCGTGACATCGAGTAAGTCGGAGAGCGAAGCGATATCCCGCAGGGAAAATCTGTTATCCATGCCGTAGGCAGCATCTGTCAGCACGCCGGTTTTGATTCCAGCCTGCCGCAGTGTGGTCAGGGTGTCAATCGTTTCAGGGTAGGGCTCTGCTTCTGCCTGGAAAAAGGAGTAAAAACCTGTTTTTAAAGTATCCATGTCAAGGCATAGCTGCCATTTGTCCAAAATCTCACCGAAAATCGTATCAGAGGAAACTTCGCGTTCCCGGTAATTTACCCTTGTATTATATTTTAAGAGTGTTTCAATTGCGGCAGCAGTCATCTCTTCCGACAGGGAAATGCCGCAGCTGCGGGCAGCCTGTTCCAGCGCCGGGCGGTACAGTGCGCGCCAGTTTAAGGGATTGCGGTAGTTGATGAGCGTGTGTCCCACGTCAAATCCGATTGCTTTTATCATCTGTTCTTCCTTTCAATAACTGCCATGGTTACTTTTCACACCTACGCCAAAGTAGTAGTGCCATGCGGCATCAGGCGGTCTGACTTTATGATACAGTTCTTTTTTTACCATATTACAATAAAACTGATGAAATTGCCATATGGAATGTTCATTTGTCTAAACTTCAGGTTGATTTTGCTAATTAAATCTTAAACTGATATGTATTGTAAATATAATTCATGCGGCCTAAAATATAGTTAGAAACTGTCAATAAATTACTTAGGAATTGTCAAAAATAACTTTTTAATTTGACGCCGTATAAATGTTCAGCTGCAAAGAAGATAATCGCAGGCGTAGGAGGCAAAGGCATAAAGGGCAATGCTTTACGTCAAGATTATCTGATGACGCAGATGAACATTTAGCCATGTCAGCCTTTGACAAGTCAAATTGATGAGTTATTTATTGACAGTTCCTTACGACAAGGACTTGTCAGATGCTGGCATGGCGGAATGCCCATCTGCAGCTTTGAACAGATTGGAGAATGAAATGATTGATGTAGTAAAAATTGGAAAAAGGATTGCGTCCCTGCGGAAGGAGCGGGGATATACAGGAGAACAGCTCGCAGAGCGGCTGCAGGTGAGTCCGCAGGCCGTCTCAAAATGGGAAAACGCCAAATGTCTGCCGGAGACAGCGATTCTTCCCGCTCTGGCAGAAGCGCTTCACTGCAGTATTGACAGTCTGTTGCTGCCAAGAGAATTATTTATCCTTGAGGCAGTCTATACAGACGGGCAGACACAGATTCCAGTGACAGCGTTTGTGAATGCACTCGTCCGTGACAATACGCTGAACATTTGTGTAAACGAGATGTTTATGGGAGTCTCTCTCGAGAGCGACCGCCTGAAAATGCTGACGGTAAAATACCAGACGTCGAAAGGAATTTATTTCTGCTATGCACTGCAAAATGAAAACCTGATTTTAAATAAGGAAAGCACAGATTATGCAGGCGGCAAAGCATTTGAACTGCTCGGCGCGTATTATGGAAACGAGAAGGAGTATTCCTCTGTCCTGCATAAGATGGAGCACTATGAATATTTCAAGTGGGATCGGATTGTGGTGAACCACGAATCCTTTCCGAGCAATTCTGCCAGCGACGATATGGAGTACCTGACCTTGATTTATCTGAACGGGGACGGGATTCATGCCATCAGCTGTCCGGAAAATGATGTTATTTACTATGAGAACCATCGCACACAGCTCACGCTCAGGCAGCATTCCAAATGTATTCTGAAAAATGTCATGCGCCTGAACTGGGAGGAGGGGATGGAGTGTCCGTGGGCAGGTGCACTCTATGCTGCCCTTCAATACATGGGCGGACCGTACACATATCATCAGCTGATGGGGATGAGCGGCGCATGTTATCGGATCTGTTTTGTCGATGTATGGGATTACAGCTGCACAGACGCCCTTGTCGCGTTTGACTATGCGACGCCGCTGTTTAGAGCCATCGGATACGCATTCCGCATGGCAGACCGGCTGGAGAAACAGGCGAGAAAAGCAGAGCGTCTGGCAGTCATGGAGGACATTCAAATCGGCAAGCCAGTGCTGGCGATCAATCTGCGCGTTGCACCGGAGTGGGGCGTCATAACAGGCTATACCGACCAGGGGAGCCGGTTTCTGTGCCGCACATACTTTGACAAGGAAATCTTTGACCAATTGGAGCAGGAAGACTGTCCGAATATGGAGGATAGGCGGATTGTCTTTGAGGAGAACGAGGGATATCTTTTCAGTGACGCATGGCCCTTTTTAATCATACATTTCGGTGAAAAAGTTGATACACCGCCGCCGGGAGAGATTCTGCGAACTTCGCTTGCCACACTGGCTGACTCCTTTCGGGCCGGGCAGTGCCGTGGTTATTATCAGGGAAGGGAGGCTTATGAGGCGTGGATAAAAGGGCTTTCGCAGGAAGAAGATTTCAGGCTTGAGCGCGACAGGGAAAATGTCATGAGGCGGCTGAATGTCAACGACAGTATGCTGTGCAGTCTCATGGATGCACGGCGGGCAGCAGCTTCCTATCTGCGTGAGAGTTGTTCCCTGCTCACAGAAAAGGAGCAGGAGCATCTGGCAAAAATAGCAGAGAACGAGCAGTCAATCGCTGATATGGTTTCTGCGTTTCGGGACAAGATATGCAGACCGGCTGGCTGTGCGATTTCCTATAATACAGTAAAGACGTTTGGCGCATCGACTCCGCAGCTCCGCAGGGAGCAGATCGGTCTGCTGGAGAAGGCTCTTGTTCTGGAGGAAGAAAACTGCAGGCTCGCGGAATTGATTCTGGAAAGGATGGATTAGTGGAATGATCTTTGCACGCAATACGATTGAGCCGTTTCAGCGGGTGTGTATGAAAGATGGGCGCATCGGATGATCTGTATAAAAGTGCAAAAAAGCTGGGAGGAAGGAATATGGACGGAAAATTGAGAAACATGGCATCGGTGTACATAACAGATGCCGACAAAATGCTGCTGCTTTTCAGGCAGGGCGGCCGGGTGGTGAAC
Organism: uncultured Lachnospiraceae bacterium; assembly: GCA_947178035.1. Lineage (GTDB taxonomy): Bacteria > Bacillota > Clostridia > Lachnospirales > Lachnospiraceae > COE1. The sequence continues at coordinate 12,167 of CAMWXA010000001.1, forward strand.
GATGTATGGGTTGGTTCTGCGGGAGGCCATTTTGAGGAGCATGAGCTGAACGATGCGAGAGCCTGTGTGCTGCGGGAGCTGGAGGAGGAGCTTGGAATCGGGGAACAGGATATTCATGATCTGTCATTGCGGTATATCACTTTGCGCAGGTCCAAGGGAGAAATCCGGCAGAACTATTATTTTTTTGCCGCGTTAAATCAAGGGGTGGACGCGAATCTTGCATCAAATGAAGGGATCAGTAAGTGGTTTGATTTTTCAGAGTTGTCATCTCTGGAAATGGCCTATACCTCCCAATTTGTGATAGAGCACTATCTGAAAATCGGACGTGAAACAAAGGAAATCTATGTGGGAGCAGCGGACGGAGAGAAAGTGGTATTTATTTCAATACCGGAATTTTAAGCAGTGTTTTCAGTGCTTTCTATTCAGATGGAGCTGTCTGTCCTGGGACAAATCTGTGCAAACGGGGACAGGACTTTCCCGGTACAACCAGTTATAATCATAATATGCAAGGGAGGATTGAGCAAAGTGTCAATACAGCAGATTCAGCAGGCAATCAACTATATGGAGGAGCATATCTGTGAGGATATCAATTATGTTGACGTGGCAAGGAATGTACATATGTCAAGCTACAATTTTCACCGGACATTCAGTTTTGTCACCGGAATGACCGCCAACGAATATCTCAGAAGCAGGCGTCTCACACTGGCAGCACAGGAGCTTCAGTCGACAGACCTGTCAGTGACGGATGCGGCATACAAGTATGGCTATGAAACTCCAGAAAGCTTCTCCAAAGCCTTTTCGCGGTTCCACGGTTCGACGCCGAGACAGGCGAAGCATAAAGGCGCGAAGCTTCACCTGTTCAATCCTCTCGTGATAAAAATCATATTGGAAGGTGGCAGTATTATGGACTACAGAATGGAACACAGGGAACAACAGCAGTTTATCGCATTGGTGAGGGCATTTCCAAACGAGAGTGTCAATGATGACAATGACCACAGCATTCCCGATTTCTGGACGGAGTGTGATGAGAAGAATCTGATGCAGCCGATGAAGCAGCTCCGCGCGGAGGGGAAAAGGGATCTGTACGGTCTGTGCAGTCCTGCGAGGGACAGCGAGACACACTTCAATTATGGAATTGGTGTTCGTGTCGATGATGATACCGACATGGCAGGCGTGCAGCGTTTGGTCGATAACGGTTATACCATGTGGAAGACAGAACCGGCGGACTATGCAGTATTTAAGTGCTATGGTGCTGACGGCGACTGTCTGGGCGAGACATGGAGTAAGTTTTTTAAAGAATTTGTCCCACAGACCGGATATGTGCAGACAGACGATACGGACTATGAGATTTATTTTGAGAAGGGGGAGAGCGGTCTGTTTTGCGAGCTGTGGGTTCCGGTCAGGAAGTCTGAATAAACAGGAAGCAGCAGTACAATTGTCTGAACCGCTGTAAATATTGTGCACAGAAAACTTTCATTGCAGAATGCGTGCGTGTGGGTTACAGCCGCCCGCGGCGCTTTGGGAAATTGGACACAGAACACATGTTTTCAATATATTTCAGCAAGGGTGCTGATTCGAGAGAGCCGTTTGAGCCGTTGAAGTGTATTCTGAACGCACGGAAAAAATAAAATTATGAAAACATGTTATGAAATGTACAATTTCTATTAAGTGGTTGAGTTCATAAAATTTTTATGTTATGATAGTTATCCCAGCAGGTTTTATATAAGTTTACAGAAACAATTGTTTTTAATTTAGGTTTGCAAACATTAGAGGCAGTTATGACAAAAAAAGCTTTTAAATATGATATGCAGCGTGGCCTGGGAAGCTGCACTGCAGCGTTGAAGAACATGCAGGATGCGGAGAAAGAAACCTTTCTGCCGCTTGTCCTGTGGGGATGTTCGCGCGATATGGCGTTCGATGCGCAGTGTGAAGGGTGCAGGAGTGTTTATCTGTATGAGCTGATTTCTGAGTTTCCAGATAAGGCACCTTTTATGGATGTGATAGAGAAGCGGCTGTTTCATGGTATCCATTCAAGCGGCTGGGAGTTTCAGCAGGACTGTGAACTTCTGGCGTATTTTGTGTCGGATGGAGTCAAACGGGCCTGGAAGATATTGACGGCCTGTTATCGTTTTTTACTGGTCTCACTGGATGAGTACGACCCTGATCAGAATCGTCTGTTTTCGGAGAGGGACAATTTTCAATCACTGTGCGTTACTTTGGTGAGTCTGTGCTTTGACGACCGCAGAAAAAGAGAAAAAATTTATCAGAAGATTGTCAGGGATTTGTGTATTTTGGGCGAAGAGAATCCATTGCTTACGGTTGAGTATTTTGACTGGTTCCAGCATGTTAGTGAGAAATGTCTAGGGAAAAGAACAATACATAAACTGCTGTATTGCGCTGACGCAGAGGATTACATGAAAACATATGCGCGCTTGCTGGAAGAATGTCAAAATATGAGGGCAGAGTGGAGGAAACAGAAAAGAGAAGAGCCGGAAACGGCAGAGGAACTCTATCGGCTGTTGAAAACCGGTAAGAAGCCAGGAAAAGAGTGGCCCCTGCTGCTGGCATGTGGGTGGATGAAGCGGAATAAGGAGCAGGAGGTCGTGCGGCTTGCTGCGTACTATAAAGATGAAAAGGGATGGGATATCCGCTGTCAAATCCTGCGGATGCTGGCAAAAAAGGAATGTGCCTGGACATTGGATCTGCCACAGCTGCTTGCAGATTCCAGGTCAGAACATTCTGAGCTTTCCGAGTGGGCTTTTACTGCTTTGCGTTACAGGAGAGACACGAAAGTGCGGGCGTATGCATTAGAACTTTTGCAAAAAGGAACACATACTGATGAGGCAGTATCCATGCTGGCAAAAAATTATGCGGCCTGCGATAAGGAGATTTTCGCAGATGCAGTAAAGCAGATACCAATAACATATTGGGATACTGGGTGGCATGGGGTCTTTAGCGACATCATAGACTTTTTTGAGGAGCCGGGAAAAGGCAGGCCCAATGAATTATTGTTTTACATGTATCAAAATACATTGTGTTCTTTTTGCAGAGAGTATATTGTCAAACAAATGGGACGCAGGCGGATGATCACATGCGAACTGCTCGAAGAGATGCAGTATGACTGCAATGAAAAGATCAGAATGTATGCTCGCAGGAAGTTATCTTGCATACATTCTGATTAAAAACTTTTGATACAAAGGCTGGATATGGTTGCTGCGCACAGGCCAGGAATGCGCTGCGTACGAACGAAGCTCGTATTGCAGTTTTTGTATGGATTTTTGCCTGTTACTGGAACGGAGTGAACAGTAACGGGATATGCGAAAAATTTTGTATTCTGTGTAGAGAAAGATGAATTTATCGATTTGGCAATTTGCAATACAGCGGAGAAACTATGAAAAAGAAGATATGTATTACTTTGATAGAAATGATTGCGGCGGTAACATTAATTTGTGGGTGCGCTGGCAAACAGGATGCGGAGGAGCCGCAGGAGAGTGAAAGCAGTGTTTCAATAGAAACAGATGCAGAAGAACCGTCTGAGACTGTGACAGATGACACTGCAGATCGGACGGTTGCGCCTGATCTGAACCACAATGGTGTCACTGAGGAAGTGCGTCTGACAGATATCGATGACGGACAGGGGCAGCGGTTGGAAATTTGGGAAAACGATGTATTGATCGACATTGAAGAGGGGTATTCTGCGCATGTGGGCTGGAGCAGCATATTTGTGTGTACGCTGGATGGAGAGGACTATCTGCTGCGTTATCACCCGAGGATGTTTCAGGGTGTCTGCACGTATGATTATTCGCTGTCTGTGCTGACAGATAATAAGGAGACTGTCATACAGAAGAATATAGTTGAGTTTGATATCAATTTTGGTTCACCTGTCTATTATAATGATTTCGATGCGGAGGCAATTGCCGCTTTTATGGAGGAAATCAATGATTTGCTCTCCCACAGTGTCCAGCTGCTCAATACGGACAGCGACTTAATACAAACCTTTGAGAAAGAAGGGCGGCTTTATGACAGTCTGTGGTGGCTGGATAACTGGGAGCCGGTGTTTGTCAGGGATGAGAGCAGGTCACTGCTGGAGAACTTAAAGGACTTTCAGACTGCGATGACAGCGGTTCAGGAGCCGGTGGTTCTGGAGGAAGTGGACAGTCTTCCCATCACCGAACCTATGGAGATGGCATTCTACAGCGGTGCAGGGGCGTGGATGACCAACATAACCCTGAACCCGGATGGCAGTTTTGTGGGGGATTACGCTGATGCTAACAGCGATACGATATATGTCTGTCAGTTTCATGGACAGTTTGGAAAGGTAGGAAAGCTATCCGACAATTCCTGGCTATTGACGCTGGAAGAGCTGGAGCTTGACACCGGACATAGTGTGGGGGAAGAATGGGATGTGACAGAGGACGGTTATACAATCCACTATATTTCCAGCGATCCATATGGCTTTGACGGCGAGGACTGGGCAGCCCTGGAACCGGGGGCGCAGTTTATCCTTTACAGCCCAGATGCCACGGGACATGAGCCCGGAACGGAGTTGTACGGTGCGGTGGAGTTTCAATCCTGGATGCATGACCATCACGGATTTGACAGTGAGGACGATATTCTGGGCTGCTGGGGACTGCAGAATCTGGAGACAGGGCGCGGCTTCTTTGCGGATTCCGATGTACAGTGAATGGTATCCGCCCCGGGATATCAGAACAGTAACGGCCTGTCCTTGCAGTTACAATTCACACCTACGCCAATTTTTATCAGCTTATAAGTTATTGAGGTGTGAATCATAACACATTTTGCACACAAATTGATGAAGCGAAAAAAGCTGACGCTTTTTTCAATTTGTCGCATGATTTCCGCTGCTTTGGCGTGGGTGTGAAAAGTAACTCCTTGCATGCAATACGAATGCTTCAATTGTCTCATTGTCTCTTGACATATTAAATTTGATTTATATAATATTATTTGGGGAAATAATAGGTAAATGTAGCAACACATGCAGAAAATTATTTTCACAGCTTTAAAAATATGGCAATTAATTAACAAAAATTTATATTTGGAGGTTCTATTTCATGAGACAACGATTGATTCTAGTATTCCTTTTATTAAGCACACAGCTGTATGGCTGTTCCGATCAGCTGCCGGAAAAGGATGCGCCGATTCCATCTGTGGTCGAAATATCCCTGGATGAGAAAAACGACACAAAACAGGTTGAAGTACCCACGGAAGAGTCTCGCGATGCAGATTCTGCAATATCTGCAGAGACAGAAACCAATCTGGAACCTGTAAACGCCGCGGACACAGCGAACATTGACGAGGTCTCTCCAAGTGCAGCTGCGGAACCGGAGGAAGGAATCGTAACAACAGTTAGTTCCTATAGCGCTGCAACAGGTATTCCATCTGCTGAGGTTGAGCGCTATGCAGCGCAAGTCAGGCAGCAGTTTTTGGAGCATGATTGGACAGCAGTTTCCGCTGAGATTTCTTACCCGATCACAATAGCTGATGTAACTTACAATAACAGCACGGATTTTCTTAATGCAGCTGGCAGTTTTGAAGATAATCTGGATGAAGCTTTTTTTTCAGCGCTGGAAAGCGAAGACTGTGTGGAAATGTTTTGTAATTTTGAAGGGATTATGATTGGTGAAAACGGGCAGGTTTGGATTGCTGAAGTTTTGGACGAAAGCTTTACTTCTCAGGGATTGAAAATAATTGCCGTCAATGGTCTATTCGATGTGTACAGTGCAGAATAGGGAAATACAAAAGTTCTTATTGGTAAATTATTCATTTACCAATAAGAACTTTTTAAAACTGCAATATTGTAATATGCACTAATTTTTTCTTGCTTCTTTTTTGGCCGCATTAAGATCCGTAATGCCGTTGGCGGCGTTGATATCCCGCGCAAAAGATTCCGCGAACTGCGCGAAGGATTCCGCTTCTTCCTTCTGCTGGATATTCACCGGATGGTACTTATCGTCCTTGGTGTTGCTCGCGGTTACAAAGAGGTTCATGAATTCTTTCCGGTCTTTGCCGTACATGGTCAGCAGACCGTTCTTAAACTCCGCCATCCCAAGGTCACTTTTTGTAATATGAATCGGTTGACTGCTGCTGAGCGTTCCGCCATCGAAGGACAATGGAACAAGGTATAAATCATCCATCTTAAATGCCACACCATAATACCAGTATTTGGTAGTGGAGGTCACTGTCCTTCCGCCTCCGCCAAAGGAATATTCTTCCCTTGTGCCATATGCGATTGTGTACGTTTCGCTGTTTGGGACTGTCTGTTTCACAATATTCTGAATTTTTTGCTTTTCCGGGCTGTCAGCCCCTTTCTTTTCATCAATCGTCATCTTTATGTACACAATCACAAAGAGAACGACAATGGCTATGACACCGATGATAATGTAATTTGTCATAAATTTTTCTCCTTTTCCTCAGATCGCATTGGAATAATATTTTTCCGCGGCAATGATATTGCTCTGCCTATAATATATCGGAGTATTCTTCCGTTTTTTTATAGTTCTTACAGATTTGGAAAAGGATTTGTCAGCAGGATAGAAAACAGAAATCTGTCGCCGCCGTGCTCGACTGCGTATCTCCCACCGTATTTTTCCACGGCTTCGCTCACATTGCGGATACTGTATCCGTGCGCGCGCTGCTCCAGAACCTTGGCCGTTACAAAGATTCTGTCTTTGAAAACCGTGTTCTCTGTCATACTGTTTTCAACCGAGATGGCAATCTGGTTCCGTTCTGGAACAAACTTCTGTTCGACGTTCTCCTCACCGCACTGACAGCATGGATAGCCGTCCGCGTTACAGTGATATCCCCGCTTTCCCTTCTTTCTGGTATTGCACGATCCTTCCGCGGTGCTTTATCTTGCTGTATTGATTCCTGCAATGCTTATTTGTTCTTCAGCTGCCTGCATTTTGCTGATGGATTCCAACAGTTCCTTAGCATGATAAGAGTGATTCAGGTTTTCGAATCTCAGCGCGATGCGGACAACAAGATATCTCTGACAAGCTCTTCGTGCGGATGTTTTTCGTCTGCCTGATAGACCATTACGCCATGAATATCGGCGCTGCGGTCGATAAATGCCGGGAATAAGAAACCGCAATCGGGAGGCCCGGCTTCATAGTCATCGAGCAGTGAGCAGAAAGTGCATATGATAAATTTGTACACTTCCTCCGACTCCCACAGACTTTCCTTGTCCTTCGCCTTGATGGGAATATCGTAGCTCCCGTAAAGGATTCTGACAGCAAATGGCTTGTCTGTTATGTACTTTTCCCCGATAAACTCATAAAAGAGCTCCAGCAGTGCGTCGTTTTTCAGCTCGCAGTCTTTTAGCCCCATAAGTATCTGCCACGTATGTCCGGCCTTTTCGTCGTCCCTGGAAAAGGGGTGGTAGATTAAATTCTTATTGGTCTCTGAAAAGGGCACAGTCTTTGCAAGGCGCAGATTTGTCTCGATGTCCTTTGCCGACAGTTTCAGAAAATGCCGGTTAAACGTGCCGTCGACAAAGCCTTCCTCGTCAAAATATGCGCCGGCGATGCGCGAGAAACAGTTTCTTTTCGGCGTCATGCGCCTTGTCAGTTCAAGCATATCTTCCCTGTTGACTGCCGTCATAGTGATTCCCCCCTGCCTGTTTTGATGTGCATAATAAAACGTCATGCTTTGACTGGTATGATGCGGCGCGGACGTTATTATGCAGCAATTCTTACAATAGTATACCATACATTGCCGCGGAATCCATACTTTATCGAAAGATTTTGAATTTCATCTGACCTTAAAACTGATAAAATTCTTTATAAAACTGAAAACTTTTTCCAGAGTCATGACAATATATCTATGCAAGGGCTAATCTTTGCAAGCCGATAGGTCGACATATCGACTTGAAAAAAGAAGGAGGATGGCTGCTATGAATAAGGATGAATTCGAGCGGTTTGTCCTGAAGTTTGGAAAGGATATTCTGCGGTTTTGCCGGATGACAGCCGGAGATGCAGAAAATGGAGACGAACTGTATCAGGACACGATGCTCAAACTGCTGGAGAAAAAGCAAAGGCTGAACGCTGCGCAGAACGCAAAGAGTTATGCTTTATCCGTTTCAATTTATCTCTGGAAAAATAAGAAGAAAAAGTATGCAAACAGAATGCGGTTAGTTCCGGTTGACAGTATGGACGGGATGGACGATGCAGGATATCAGATGGCTGACCATGAGGAGGAAGCTTCGCCAGAGCATATTGTTTTGCAGCAAAATGAGGCGGATATGATTCAGGGATTTGTGGCATCCCTGCCTGAGAAGTACAGAATACCGATCTATTTGTATTATTCGGCAGATATGCAGATCAATGAGATAGCTGAGATTCTCGGACTGCCGGAGGGAACTGTCAAGAGCCGGATGCGGAAGGCAAAGAAGCAGCTAAAGGAAAAATTGGAGGCGATAGGATATGACAGATGAAAAATTGGATCAAATCTTAAAGCAGGCCCTTGCTCCTGAAATTAGTGACAGAGAAATTCAGGTACACAGAAGGAGGAAGGATAAAATGAAATTTGGCGCGATAGGAAAAGCAGCGGCGGTGGCTGCTGCAGCGGTTGTTGTTGGAATTGGAGGACTGGGCTATTTTAATCCGGTGCTTGCGGCAAAGATTCCGCTGATTGGCAGGATTTTTGAGAAGGTTGAGGATGACGTCATATATTCCGGTGATTATACGGACAAGGGAATTGTCCTGACAAATGAGAATCAGGCGGGCAGTCTGGATACATCGGACTATTCTGTATCGGATAGCGGAATCACACTGACGGCTTCGGAAGTCTACTGCGATGGATACTCCATATTCCTTACAGTCAATATTGAGGCGGAAGATGCAGATTTTACGCATATTCCAAAACACTATACAGGTATGAATATCTCAGAGAACCGGGAAGCCGCAGGGTTTTATATAGACGGGACATGGAGTGTCAATGGAAGCTCACCGGAATATCTCGAGAATACATTCGAGGGGGAGGTAATTGACAGCCACACATTTGCAGGTATGCTGAAGATTAATCTTGCGGAGCGTGTTTCTGGCAGCGGCGAACTGAATTTGAATGTAAGCGGTCTCGGTTACGATGATGACCGGCTGTCTGACAGCGAAGAGATATCGGCATCCCACTGGACGGATGGCAGCTGGAATATGGTCCTTCCATTTGAGGTGAACGGGACGGATGTAAAGATGATTGAAGTGGGTGAGAAGAACGGGGACATTGTGCTTGACAATGTAGTGGTATCTCCTTATCAGGTAATTGTCCACACGACAACACCTGGAAAGCAGAGAGAACTGACAGATGACAGGAGGGAAAAACTGCTTTCAAAAGATCCTGATTTGACAGATGCAGAGATGCTAGAGATGTTTGGATGGTCTTATGAACCATGCTTCACTATTTGTTATAATCAGGATGGGGAACAGCTTTACCCGGATATGGAGGTGGCAGGCAGGGCCGGATTTGCCGTTCAGGGAAAAGAAATAAAAACGCTGCATATCTTCATCTTTGATAATTTCGATGACTGTATCCGGATGGAAGAGGAAGGAATCAACAGCGGTGCTGCAGATAAGGCTGTCATTGCGAAGGAGATATGTGTGGAGTAAATGTGACAATCATAGAACTTTATACGGTAAAAGAGATTGCAGGATAGAACAGCTTGCAGGACTTCAAACAGTGTAGGGCAGCAGCGCAGAAGAAATTTTATATTGTGTTTAAAGCAGGGAAATTACTGGTTCATCAGATATATTTCTCTGCTTTTTTTGCAGTATGTAGGAATTTTAGCGAAACCAGTCGCTGACAGATTTTATTCCAGGATTTTTTATAAATAAAGGATTGACAACTCTGTACATATAGTGTATATATTAATATATACAGTAGATTTACAGTAAAAATCAATCATAACGGGAGGGCGCAGGAATCAAATGAATTTATTGCAGGCAGATCACCTCACAAAAAAATTAGGTTCTTTTCATCTGAACAATATCTCCTTCACCCTTCCGCCTGGCTATATTTGCGGTCTTGTCGGGCAGAATGGCGCGGGGAAAACGACGCTGCTCCATCTGATACTCGGTCTGTACAACGCAGATGAGGGGACGATTCTGATGAATGGAATGAATTACGAGACACAGGAGAAGCAAATTCGTGACATGATTGGAACGGTATTGGTGGAGGATTTACTGAATCCTTCCATGACATTGATCCAAAATGCGGACTGGTACGGAAAGTATTATTCCAATTATAGCCATACATGTATGGAAAACTATCTGTCCCTGTTTCATCTGGAAAAAAAGAGAAAATATGGCAGGCTGTCAAAGGGAGAGAAATTAAAATGCCAGTTTGCGTTTGCGCTGTCCCATGATGCGAAGCTTCTGATATTAGATGAGCCGGCTGGGAATTTTGATCCGGATTTCAGAGGACAGTTTTTTCAGATTTTAAAGGGGTTTATTCAGGATGAGACGCGGAGCGTTATCTTAGCGACACACATCACAGAAGATATTGACCGCATGGCAGATTACATTGTTTATCTGGAAAACGGCAATCAGATATTTGCGGGAGATATCGAAGAACTGCGCCAGAGATATCAAATGGTGTCTGGGGAGGCGTACAAGATCAGGCTGCTCGCGCCGGAACGGGTGATTCATCTGGAAGAGAGACAATACGGTGCGAAGGCACTGATTGCGCACAGCCGTTTCAACCAGTATGATGAGAGTCTCGCGGTTTCTGATCCGACGATTGAGGAGCTGATGTATTTTTATGCAAAACGCAGTACGACATCAGTGCAGGGCGGCGGAAAGGGGATGCAGTTATGACAAAATATATTATCCGTGATTTTTTTGGAGCGTTTCGGATAAGCAGTCTGAGACAAAATAAGGCTTCGTATCAGTGTATCTATGGGATGATTTATATTTTCTGCATGTCAGTTTTTACCCAGCGTATCTGGGCTGACCAGGCCGCATGGCGAAAAGTGATTGTTGAAAATGTACTGCTTCTCCCAATGCTTTTCTCGTATTGTTCTGCGTCTGTACATTCCATACAGCTTGAAAAAATGATGTATCTGTGTCCGATGGATCGCAGAGAGCGCAGATATTATATCTACGGTTCGTACTGCTTCAGGTCGGGAGTGCATGTGCTGGTCGCTGCAGCGGGGATTTGCATTGCGGTATCCATATCAGGCTGTGACCTCTTTTTCGCGATTCAGATTTTGCTGAATCATGCGCTGATTGCCATTATGGTCAGCCATGGGCAGCGCACAGGTGATAAGAGCCGCAGAAAGGTCATAATCATTGGAGAAATTATATTTGTGACAGCGCTGTTTTCCAATGTAATACTGTTTAGCATCATTGTGTATGCACCGCATGTTTTGTGGGTCAGGCTGGCTGTATTTTTCGTTTTTTGTCTTGTGCAGCTGCCGTTGGAAATCTGGTATGTGCAATATATCAGGAAGGCACTGCGGGCGGCAGTCACGTTTGAGTAGAAAGAAAGGTATTGAATCTCAATGAAGATAACAATTCTTCCGCAGGGAACGCTGGCAATCTATGAGCAGATTGTCAACCAGCTGAAAAACGAAATTGTGACGGGCGGGCTGAAAGCAGGGGAGGCGCTGCCCTCAATCCGCTCTCTGGCAGCAGAGCTGGGCGTCAGTGTCATCACGACAAAACGCGCATACGAAGAACTGGAAAAAGAAGGACTCATACGCTCTGTCGCGGGCAAGGGATTTTATGTCTGTGAGTACAATACAGACTATCTGCGGGAGAAACAGTTGATGATGCTTGAGAAACGTCTTGGAGAGGTCATATACGAGGCAAAACAGGCGGGGGTGGACTGTGAAGAGCTGATTGAGATGGTCGGGGCGCTGTACAGAGAATAGCGTGTCCGGGGAGGGCAGAATGGAAAAATCAATCTTGACATTTGATCATGTCACAGGATTAAGACGAAGATTTTCTCCGCAAAACTGGGGTTTCAAAAATGCTGCATTCAGAAAGTTCGTGCTGCAGGATATCAGTTTTGATCTGAAAGCAGGATATATTTATGGACTGATGGGAGAAAATGGCGCCGGCAAAACAACACTGATGCACTATATCCTGAAAGACAATATTTCGTACGAGGGACATATTTTTATAGAAGGAACGGATATTCGCACCGACCATGCGCAATTACTGAATCGCGTTGGATACGTGTCTGAGGACAGGCAGTTTTTTGAAAACTGCACCGCGGCACAGAATGCGGAAATTCTTGGAGGATTTTATGAGAACTTCCATCAAAAGACGTTTCTTGACATCATGGATTCCATGAATCTGTCCGCCGATAAAGTCTATCGGACGATGTCGAGAGGAGAGCGCCTGAAATTTCAACTGGCGTTTGCCATAGCGCACGAGCCGTGCCTGTACCTTCTCGACGAGGTGACAGCGGGAATGGACCCGGTTTTCCGCATCGATTTTTTTCAGATACTGCAGCAGATTATCATGGACGAGCGCGCCTGTGTCCTCATGACCAGCCATATCTCCTCGGAAATAGAGACGAGGACCGACTATGTTGGTGTGATGGAAAACGGCTGTCTGGCGGCGTTTGGGGAAAGTCTGGATATGATACCCAGGCTGAAAAACAGAGGGAGGACGGGCGATGAGAGGAATCGATGAAAAGCAGCAGATTTTGTTAAAGAATTTTTATGCACAGGAAAAAACTTGGGGAACTGATTATTATCTGTTTGATTTTGTTGCGGGAATTTTATTGTTTCCTGCGATGATACTGTTTATCATGCCCTTCCAGATCTGGGAAGGGGACTACCAGGTGCTGGGGATTTGTTTTCTCATAGAATTGATGGGGCTGGAGATGTATGTGAAACAGTACTGCGAATTTCGCGACAAAGGGAAGCGCAGGAGCGTCCGCAATATAATTTGTTATGTACCAGTTTCTTACAGACAATTTGCATTGTATGTATTGAAAAAGCTGTTAAAGCTGTGTCTGTGTCTGACCGGCGCCGCGGCGGCCTGTCAGACGGTGTTTGCGCTGGCATTTCTGGATACGTTTTCTGCCGGGAATCTGCTGATGCCGCTTCTGGGCTGCATGGTTTTGCCGATGCTTCTAATAGGGAGTACGTTCTTGTGGAAGCTGCGCTGAAATCCGGAGTATGAGAAAGCGCCGCCAATATGCGCGGAGGACTTGACAGTAAAGTATTATACGGATAAAGTAATTACAGAGGTTCATGTGGCATCTTTTTCCATGGACGGCGGTCTGGGCAGGGAACTTGCCTTTGCGCAGGGGGAGGATGCAAACGGCAGATATCTCTCGTTTACGGTGCCAATTTTGGAATATTGGGATATGGTCTACATGAAATAAAGAGAATTGTAGGAAGCGCAACGGTCGCGCGCATAAAACAGGACAGGAGGACAAGAGTGATATGAAGGAAATGAAGGAAATGACTCAGACAGTCAGCAGCAAATGGTGGCAGCGTGCGGTGATCTATCAGATCTACCCGCGCAGTTTTGCGGACAGCAACGGGGACGGAATAGGCGATCTGCAGGGGATTATCGCGAAGTTAGACTATTTGGAGACGCTTGGAATCGACGCGATCTGGCTCTCACCGGTGTGCAGGTCTCCTCAGGATGACAATGGATATGATATCTCTGACTATCGGGATATCGATCCAATGTTTGGCACTTTGGCGGATATGGAGGAGCTGATTGAGGAAGCGCAAAAGCATCATATCCGCATCATTATGGATCTGGTGCTGAATCACTCTTCGGACGAGCATTACTGGTTTCAGGAAGCAAAAAAGAGCAGGGAAAATCCTTATCACGACTACTATGTCTGGAGAGACGGCACAGAGGGAGAATATCCCAATGACATGCGGGCGGCTTTCGGCGGTTCGGCCTGGGAGTGGGTACCAGAAATACAGCAGTATTATTTCCATCAATTTTCTGTAAAACAGCCGGATTTAAACTGGGAAAATCCCAAGCTGCGCCAGGAGATCTATGACATGATCAACTGGTGGATCGGAAAGGGTGTGGGAGGGTTCCGCCTGGATGTGATTGACCAGATTGCGAAGGAGCCGGACAAAAAGATTACCAACAATGGACCAAGGCTTCACGAGTATCTGAGAGAGCTGAGCAGGGAGACGTTCCAGAAGGCAGATCTGGTCACAGTCGGGGAGGCGTGGGGCGCTACGACAGAGCTTGCAAAGCTGTACAGCAACCCGGATAACAGCGAGTTGTCGATGGTATTCCAGTTTGAGCATATCTGTCTGGACCAGATCGAAGGAAAAGAGAAATGGGACCTTGCGCCGCTGCCTTTTATGAAGCTGAAAGAAGTGTTTGGGCGCTGGCAGACAGAACTGTGCGGTAAGGGCTGGAACAGTCTGTTCTGGAACAACCACGACCTGCCGCGTATCGTCTCGCGCTGGGGAAATGACGGGCAGTATCGGGTAGAATCCGCAAAGATGCTGGCGGTCCTTTTGCATGGGCTGCAGGGGACGCCGTATATTTATCAGGGTGAAGAGCTCGGAATGACGAATGTGCAGTATGAAATCGAAGACTACCGCGATATTGAGACGCTGAACCTCTATCGGGAGCGGCTGGAAAAGGGGTATTCCAGAGAGGAGATTATGCGTTCTATCCATGCGAAGAGCCGCGATAACGCAAGGACACCGATGCAGTGGAATGACGGCGCGAATGCGGGATTTACGGAGGGAACGCCATGGCTGAAAATCAATCCGAATTACAAGGAGATTCATGCCAAAGGGCAGATTGGCGACGAGGATTCCATTTTTTCCTGCTATCAGAAGCTTATCCGGCTGCGCAAGGAGTATTCTGTATTTGTGGACGGTGATTTCCGGATGCTGCTGGAGAATCACAGGAATATCTTTGCTTATACCAGAACAAATGTGGATTCCCGGCTTCTCGTTGTCTGCAATTTTTATGACACGACTGTCAGTTATTCGCTGGAGGAGGATGTCACTGGTATGGAACTGCTGATTAGCAATTACAAAGATGCGGATCAGACAGGAGTACTGCGTCCTTATGAGGCGAGAATGTATTTGAAGAAATAAAAAAACGGGGGACGAAAATGAAGGAATATTATCGGATACACACAGAGCCTGTGTGCAGGCAGGAAAATATCGTAGCGGGCGCATGCTACCGCATCAGTGTGCTGACTGCGGGGCTGGTCAGACTGGAATACTCAGAGAAGGGTATCTTTGAGGACAGGCCGACGCAGGTTGTGTGGAACAGAAATCTGGGCGTGTGCGACTATCGGGTTTCTGATACAGAGGACTTTTTGGAAATCATTACGGACAGGATTCACCTTTATTATAATAAAAAGCGTTTTTGCGCGGAGGGGCTTTATATAAAAGTCGAGGGCGGATTTCTCAAGGAAGAAAACGTATGGCACTATGGCGACACTGCAAAAACGGATGATGCGCGTGAGCTGAGAGGAACGACGAGAACACTTGACGGAGTGGACGGCGCTGCCGCGCTTGATGACGGACTGATTTCCTTAAAAGGTTATGCTGTGATGGACGACAGCAAATCTCTGGTCATCAGGGAGGACGGGTGGATTGA
Organism: uncultured Lachnospiraceae bacterium; assembly: GCA_947178035.1. GTDB lineage: Bacteria > Bacillota > Clostridia > Lachnospirales > Lachnospiraceae > COE1. Next base: position 27,739 of record CAMWXA010000001.1, read on the forward strand.
GGCGCGCAAAGAGCAGGGGGAGGACTTGTATTTCTGGGGATACGGGACAGATTACCTTGCGTGTATACAGGATTTTTACAGGTTGTGCGGGACAACGCCCATGGTTCCGCGATATGCGCTCGGGAACTGGTGGAGCAGATACCACAAATATACAGAGACAAGCTATCGGGAACTGATGGAGCGCTTTGCTGCGGAGAAGCTTCCTTTTGCCGTGGCAGTCATAGACATGGACTGGCATCTGGTGGATGTGGAGGAGCAGTACGGAAGCGGCTGGACAGGGTACACATGGAACCGCGAACTGTTTCCGGATCCGGCGGGATTTCTGAACTGGCTTCATGAGCGGAAGCTCCATGTTACCCTGAACGTGCACCCGGCGGACGGGGTGCGGGCTTACGAGGAGAGGTACGAGGCCATGAGCAGGGCAATGGGAATGAGCGATGCGGACAGGGAGAATCAGCTGCCGGTTGCTTTTGACGTATCTGACGAAAAGTTTATGGAAGCTTATTTTAGTGTTCTGCATCACCCTCAGGAGGCGGACGGAGTTGACTTCTGGTGGATTGACTGGCAGCAGGGAACTGAGTCAAAGGTGGAGGGACTGGACCCTCTTTGGATGCTGAATCACTATCACTTTCTGGACAATGGACGCGGCCGGAAACGCCCTATGACATTTTCGAGATACGCAGGACCGGGAAGCCACCGCTATCCGATTGGCTTTTCGGGGGATACGGTGGTTACATGGCAGTCGCTTGATTTCCAGCCTTATTTTACGGCGTCGGCGACCAATATCGGCTACGGCATGTGGAGTCATGACATCGGCGGGCATATGCAGGGGGTGAAGGACGATGAGCTCAGCGGGCGCTGGGTACAGTTCGGCGTCTTTTCCCCGATAATGCGCCTGCACTCGACGGACAGCCGCTTCAATTCCAAAGAGCCGTGGAGATTCAGACCCGAAATACGTGCCGTGATGGAGGATTTCCTGAGACTGCGCCACAGAATGCTTCCCTATCTGTACACGATGAATTACAGACAGTATGCAGATGGAATCCCTGTAGTCCTGCCCATGTATTACGCGTATCCCAATGAGCGCGAAGCATATCAGGTGCCCAATCAGTATCTGTTTGGCAGCGAACTGATGGTGGCGGCAGTCACAACGCCCTGCATCAAGAGCCTGCGGATGGCGAAGGTGGATGCGTGGATTCCGGAAGGTGAGTGGTATGATATTTTTACCGGTATGCGCTATCGCGGCGGCAGGAGAATGGACTTATACCGCGATATCACCTCCATTCCGGTGCTGGCGAAGGCCGGGGCTGTGATTCCATTTCAGGAGGACTATATGGAGAGCGCAGACGAGAATCCAAGACAGCTCCACATCTATGTATACCCGGGAGCGGACGGCACGTTCACGCTGTATGAGGACGACAACAGCACAAACGATTACCAGCAGGAAAAATGTGTCAGGACATGCTATCGCTGGCAGGATGAGGAGGGCTGTTTCTTCATCGGCAGGGCAGAGGGTGATACATCGCTGATTCCGGCTGACAGGGACTATATTATTACGTTCTGCGGCATAAAGGACGCACGGATTGCCGGGAAAGTGTTGTCAGACAACAGCGAATCGGAACTTGCCGTGGAGCGGCAGATGAGCGAAAAGGAAGAGGCGGGTCAGATGTTCCATGTTGCTATAAAAAATGTTCCAGTGAATGCAAGTGCTGCCCTGTATCTGAGTGAGCGGGTATATACTGGAAACAACGTGGCAGACAGATGCTTCCAGTTGTTGGACCGCGCGGAGATCGCATTTGATTTGAAAGAAAATGTGTTTAACACGATCGAGGCGCACACCGGGGACGCAGACTTGTCAGAGCAGCTGCGGGCAATGGAGCTGGACAGCGACTTGTACGGCGCGTTGGCGGAGATAATTACAGCCTGAGAGTTTTTCCCGCTATTTTAGCTTGTGCAGACTTCATTTTCCACCCGGGACGCAAAAACCTGCCGGGGATAATTCTTGAATTAAAAGCCAATGACACGCCTGAGGCAGCGATTGCCCAGATTAAGAGCAGGGAATATACCGAGAAACTGCGCAAGGAAAATGTGGAAAGGATTCTTGCGGTCGGGCTGAGTTACGACACAGAGAAAAAAGAACACCAGTGTGTTGTCGTTGATATATAGGAATGGCAAAGAAAGAACGGTTTAATCACCGTTCTTTCTTTACCGTTATCAGTTTCCGTTTATCTCCAATTCAACACACATCTTACGCACCGTATAACGGTAAACGATATAATATACCATACCTATCAAAAGCAGTATTGCCAGACAGACGGCAAGTCCGCTGATCTCGTCGAGGGCAAGTTTTCCGTCATTGCCATACATAATCAGCATATACAGGAAATACATAGCACCCATGCCAACCAGTGAAGGAATCTTGAAAACATTGCCAGCCTGGCTGCGCACTTCGCGTTTCAGAAAGGCAGGAGAGGCTCCCAGACGCCGCAGGTCGTCGAAGACATAGCGGTTGTTTAATGTGATGGTCATACACCGGGTGTAGCTGATGATCAGCGCGGCGAGCGTACAGATGATGGAGATAAACAGGAACATCATCAGGTATACAGCAAATGTCCGCAGGAAATCATTCTGGTCCATTATGCGGATTTTGGGCATATAGGCCCAGTAAAGCCGGAAGTCGCTCGCATCGCAGCGGTCATAGTCCAGTTTGGTCATTGTGTCGGTATCGCCCCAGTAGACTTCGCCCGCCTCGTTCGCAGCAATTTTTGCAACTCTGTCATAGAAATACCCGTGCTCGCACTCCGGTCCGAAGGACGAAATCAGCGTGTGGAAAAAGTCCTGCGCAAAATCATAGCTGTCTGTGCCGTCAATGTTGAAAAAGGACATTGTGCCCTGCCAGTCAGGTGTGATGCCGCGCATGATGGTTTCGTAGTCCGCATCGTCGAGAATATAGTATCCCGGGTCACCGGCGAGAAGATTATAGTGCGTGTACCCTGCAAATTTTACAGGGATCGTATCCCGCGTCACCATATTTGTCAGAAACGTGATATTGGTCGTATAGAGGTAGTTTTCCGTCTCACTGACGGACGAGACAATGCGGTATTCTCCCGGATTGACAGTGAATTCTTCCCCGGTGAGGGCACGAAAGTCCGATTCCGGGAAAACATTGAGACTTCCTGCCAGGTCAACATGCTCGTCGTGAAATGACCGGCCTTCCTCGATTTCTACAATGCCATCTCTGCCGAGTATCAGATAAGGAATACTGATAAAATCTTTGACAGAAAGTCCATACTCTGAGGCGAGTGCGTCGATTTCATCCTGTCCTGGTATCGTCTGGTCCATGCGGTAGTGATAACAGTAATCAAATGTACGTGAGTTTATGTTCATAATCTGTCCGACACCGAGCATGGGAAGATAAAAGATCGCAAAAGCGCTCCCAGCAATCAGCACAGTGCTGACGAGCAGGTTGTTGACGGTCTGTTTTCCCTGAAATTTCATCATGCTCCTTGCGATAAGATTGCGGTAAGGATTCTTTTTCTGCGAGCGCCAGCCATGCACCACTGTGTGTAGCATCACCATATAAAGCCCCACAAAGACAGGCGCATAGAAGAGATTCAGCAGAGGAGTTGGATACATGCTGAACAGACGCATGTAGACAACGGGCGCTATATAGCCGCAGACAGCGCCTGCGAGAATCAGGATAAAGCCGACGGGCCCGCACCAGCTGCCCAGTTTCTTTACGGGTTCATTCTTGTGTTCCTCATGTATGATGTCGATAATATTTGTCTTTTTCAGATAACGGTATGCAGTCACACAGGAGAAGGCGACTACAATGACAAAAAAGACTGACGACAGATACAGACATCTGAAATCCAGTCTCAGATGCATCTCCGCACTGTCCACGATAAACAGGCGGAAACCATTCCACAGGAGAAATACAAAGGGAATGCCAGCTGCGACGCCAAGCAGCGAGGAGGTGCCGCTGAGCAGGAGAACTTCCTGGAATAAGCCGGGCGCAAGCCGCTTTCTGGAGGCACCGAGCGCCATGAGCGTGCCAAGCTGCTTGGATTTCTTGCGGAAAAACAGGCTGGAGGCGTAGATCGTAAAGACCACGCAGCCAAAGAGAGCCAGCACAAAGATTGCGATCATCTGTTTGCGGCTGTCACCGCCTTCGGGCAGCACCAGAAGTACTGTCGGGGAGAACATCATGGCAGCGTAGGCAGTGATCAGCAGCAGTGATACAAAGTTGCAGAACAGATAAAGCGCGGCCTGCTTTTGACCGGCCTTGCGTAATTTGTTTTCTAATTGATTCATTGTCATCATAATTGCGGTTCCTTTCTATCTGAAATGTTTTGCTATTTGGAATGTCACGCTTTGCTCATTTCTTTGATTGCCGTGAGCAGGCGGTCCTGAAAGGCACCCTGGCTCTCTTTCTGGTCCTCAGACTTCCGCAGCGTATTGTAGACAGTGCCGTCCTTTAGCAAGATCACACGGTCGCAGAACGAGGCGGCGAAGCTGTCGTGTGTCACCATAAAGATCGTAGCGCCCAACTGCTGTCTGGCATTTTCAAACGCTTCGATGACAGTGCGGCTCGACTTGCTGTCGAGGTTGCCGGTTGGCTCGTCGGCCAGGATAATCAGCGGTTTGTTGATGAGGCTTCTCGCCACTGCTGTCCGCTGCCGCTCACCGCCTGAAATCTCGGCGGGGTATTTGTCGGCAATGTGAGAGATACCGAACAAGGCGAGCAGGGAGTCCGCAAGCTGCTCTGCCTCCGGTTCCACCTTATCCCTGATAATCCTTGGCACAAGGACATTTTCCCGCACAGTCAGTCCGTCGAGCAGCATAAAATCCTGAAAGACAAACCCAAGCTTTTCATTGCGGATTTTGGCGAGCGCGTCCTCGTCCAGTCCTTGTAAGTTCTGACCGCCAAGCGAGATCGCTCCCTCCTCAAAAGGAATATAGCAGGAGATGCAGTTCAGCAAAGTGCTCTTCCCGGAGCCGGAAGGTCCCATCACCGCGACGAACTCCTGCGTGGCGACAGACAGGTCGACGCCCTTTAGCACAGCGTAAGACTTGTTTCCCGACTGGTATGATTTGCGCAGATTTTTTACATATAACATAATAATCCTCCGTTCTGATAATACACACCCGATTTTTTTATACACAAGCTGCTGCTTTCCTGTCTGGTGGTGTGCTTTTTAAGTTCTATAGTTCCTAATGAGCATAGCACAATGAAATGCGCCTGAAATTCGCCGTGTCATTTTTGGCACATTTCCTGTAACGTTTCGCAGGATTCTGAAAATTATGTAACGTTTTGCAGGATTATTGTAACAAATTGCATCATGTTTTCTGCCGCAATGGACGAAATCGTGATACAATAAGAGCAATGGATATCGACTTTCAGAACCTGTTACAAGGGAAATGAATAAATATTCGGGCAAAAAGAAGATAATAAAGGGCAATGTGTCATGAAGGAATGGTGAAAGCGATGCTGCGGATAGCGATCTGTGACGATTCGGCGGACGCAAGGGATGCACTGCGTCTGCAGCTGGAAAAAATATTGTGGGAGAATGCGGAGGAGATTGTGTACGAATTTTCAACCGGAGCCGGTGCGGTTCGCTGGCTGGAAAACCACCTCGGGGAGATAGACCTTCTGTTTCTGGACGTGGAGATGGCAGGAATGAACGGCATGGAGGCGGCGGAGGCTGTCAGGAGATTTGATGCGGAGATAATCATTGTTTTCGTGACGGGATATTCTGATTATGTCTTTGACGGTTACAAGGTGAATGCCCTGGACTATATCATCAAACCGGCAAATGCGGAGCGGCTTTTAGAAGTGCTAAAACGCGTGCGCACGCAGCTTGAAAGAAAGCAAAATGATGTTTATTTTATCAAAAACACAGAGGGAACGTTCCGGTTTCCAGTGGCGTCAATTTGCTATTTTTACAGTGACAAGAGAAAAGTAGTCTGCGTGTGCGGGGACAAAGAGTATCCTTTTTACGCAAAGCTGGATGAAGTAGAGCAGAAGCTTGCAGGAAAGTTTGTACGGATTCACCAGCGGTATCTGGTAAATCCGCAGCAGGTAGAGCAGATCGGGACTGACTATGTGACAGTCGGCGGGGAAAAGCTTCCGGTCAGCAGAGCGCTGAAAGAGGAGGCTGTAAAGAGTCTGGCAAGAAGAATGCTGCTGCAGTGAGAGGTTGTTTTTGAGGACACAGAAGGGAAATTCAATATGTGGCAAATCTTTATTATATTGGCAGGTTTCTTTGTGGCGTTGATTTTTTATGCACTGGTATCCTGCCTGATTGAAATTCGAAAAGAGTGGTGGCGGCGCATTCTGCTTCTGATTGGCAGCTGGCTTCTTATCTTTATGGTTATATTTACAGGGGATCTGGTCAATCTGCCGCCGACGCTGTTGTTTTTTCTGTTCTGTGTCTGGATTGCGTGCCGCGGTTCAGGGCTGAAGCGGCTGACGGTCGGAATGATGCTTGCCAGCGTCATGTTTGCGCTGAATGCATTGTTTGACAATTGTATCTCCTGTTATTTTCACAGTGTGGCAGAGAATTATTACCTGTATTATTTTCTATTTCGCGCGTTGTCGGTAATATTGTTGTGTGCGGGCGTTTACAGGCATAGACCAGAGCGGGATTTCGAGCTTTCTCCGCCGTTGTGGAGGCTGCTGATGATGCTTTGCATACCGCCGATGGGAATTGTGTGTGCGCTGGTTCTGTTCAATAATTATGATTACAGGGGAACAGACTATATGCTGATGAATACGATACTGTTTCTGGTAGCAGCGGTTTCTTTTGCGGGGATACTATGGGCGATGCTCACGCTCAACAGGCAGCAGAAACTCGAGCGGGAAAATGCGCTGGCAGAGCACAATAAAAAGTATTACGAAGCCATGGAACAGCAGCAGTTTGAGATTCGCAGGATCAGGCACGACCTTGCCAATCATCTGCAGGTACTGCTGTCCCTCCCGGCAGAGGAAAAGGACAGCTACATCCAGAATATGATTGCGAACCCCGCTTTTGAGAAAGTGCTGAACTACTCAGGTGACGCTACGGTGAACGCGGTGCTGACTGTTAAGGAAAGCCGGATGCGCCAGCGGGATATCACGTTTTATGCGAAAATGGACATCCCAATGGAACTGCCTTTTGAAAAACCAGATCTCTGTGCGCTGTTTGCCAACGCGCTTGACAATGCGATTGAGGCGTGCGCGGCACTGGATACAGACAAGAGGCAGATTGCACTGACTGCGCGTGCCGCAAAAGGAATTCTGGCTGTCGAGGTCAAAAATCCGTTTGAGGGAGCGCTGTCTGGCAGTCTGCCCAAAACGACAAAGCAGGATACCCAAAATCACGGATACGGACTGCGCAGCATACAGGAAATCGTAAAAAAATACGGCGGAAATATGGAAATCAGGCAGGAAAACGGCTGGTTTTGCCTGTTCTGCTTTGTGCCGGAACCAAAGCCGCAGATTTGACAACATGACCAATCACACTAAAGCGTGTTTTTAGTACAAACTGTTAAAAAGATCTTTGCATTGCTCTCAGCAATCGGAACACAGCAGACAGAGGGATAAGTTGATGATCTGCAACTGCCAGTTGACAGTTTGAAAGGCGGTGATGGTGGTGTCGCAACTGCTGTTTCTGCTATGATTGCATCATCAAATATAACTGAGAAATATCACGCGCAGATGAAACAGCATCAAAATGGACGATGCGGAATTTAAAATCAGGAGGATTGTATGATGAATATTGCGGACAGAATACAGCAGTTGAGGAAAGCGAACGGAATATCGCAGGAGGAGCTTGCGGATCAGATCGGTGTTTCCAGACAGGCAGTGAGCAAGTGGGAGAGTGGGCAGAGCACGCCCGATATTGAAAAGATTCTTTTGCTGAGTGATTACTTCGGGACGACAACGGACTATCTGCTGAAAGGAACTGAGCTGGTAAAGGATACAGAAAACAAGCGGAATGCAATGGTCTTTACGGTGGCAGGGACGATATTAAATGCAATAGGACTTGCCGCTTCCGTAATAATTTGGTTGGAGCGGATGACATACTATGCGGCAGGTGTGGGAATTATTATGATGCTATTGGGAACCGGAGTATTTTTATTCGGTCAAACAGTTGACAGTACAGAGAAGGCGAGGGCAAGATATTACTTTATGCTCCCTAATGTATGGATTCTGCTCTTTATACCAATGTCCTGCTGCTATAATTTCCTGATTAGTCTGCTGGGAGGAGATTTCGGATTTCCGGAACCGGTTCCTGCGCTGGTGAGTCTCATTTGGACATTTGCGCTTTACTGGGTTCTATATATCACTGTTTGCGCCGGAGTTGATTTCTGGATATACAGAGGCAGTCAGGGAAAATAGTGGTATCGGAATCTGTGCGCCGCATTTCACACACATTCCATATTCTTGTGTTATACTGTAACAATCCACCGCACAGGCAAGGATGCATGGATTTCTGCCTGCACTCGTGAAGGGCTGGGCAGTTATGGGATTTTTATGGTCAAATGGAGGGATTACAGATGGCAACGCTATTGATAGTCGAGGACGACAGGACACAGCGCAGTCTGCGCCAGAGATTAGGCGGCAGAGAAAGCGGATGTGGTTATCTCACTCCCTTTTCCGTCAGCTCCCAAATTGTAATGACGCAGTGATTATTACATTGCTGTTCCGGCGTGAACAGCAATATTTTACCATATCATACATGAAATTTCCCTTTTTATCAATTCCATAAACAGTTCCGAATAGGTACTATTGTTTTTAGAAGTTGTGTGTAGTTCGTGTGCTGACGATTCGGTAATTGTGGTGAAGAGCTTTGGCAGTACACCAGAGACGATGCAGGACAGTGCAAAGTTCGGTTTCAAACAGCTGGAATCAAAAATTGTAAGAGAAAGGGATAGAAGAGATGGAAAACAAAATTATTTCAAATGTAATCGATTTGAACAGGATTCAGGTCACAGATCCTTTTTGGAAAAAGGAAATTGGTTTGGTGCGTGATACGGTGGTTCCATACCAATGGGAGGCGCTGAATGACAGAGTGCCTGACGCGCAGCCCAGTTATTGTATGCACAATTTTAAGGTGGCAGGTGCAATCAACCAAAAGCGCGCGCAGGAGACAGACTATGTGCAGCCGGTTCACACGACCAACGGTTTTTGTGTCTGGCCGGAGAATCCTGAGGCACCGGAGGAGAAATTCTATGGTTTTGTATTTCAGGACAGTGATTTTGCAAAATGGATCGAAGCGGTGGCGTACATCCTGCACCAATATCCCAATCCGGAACTGGAGGCGGCTGCTGACGAGGCGATAGACATTGTATGCAGTGCCCAGCAGCCAGACGGATATCTGGATACATTTTATATTATTAATGATATCAGCAAGCGTTTTATGAACCTGCGCGACCACCATGAGCTGTATTGCTTAGGGCACCTGATTGAGGGGGCAGTCGCTTACTATCAGGCAACCGGGAAAAAGAAGCTGTTGGATGCAGCCTGCCGCTTTGCAGATTGTGTCGCAGCGCATATTGGACCAGAGGACGGCAAACTGCGTGGATATCCGGGACATGAGATTGCGGAGATGGCGCTCGCAAAGCTGTACGAGGTGACCGAGGAGGAAAAATACCGTGATATGGGTGCTTATTTTGTCAATGAAAGAGGGAAGAAACCGTATTATTACGATATAGAACACGCAGTGAATGCGGACAAAGAACCTAAGCTGCGCTATCAGTATCATCAGGCACATTTGCCGGTGCGGGAGCAGTCAGAGGCAGTAGGCCATGCGGTGCGGGCTGCCTATCTCTATTCTGGAATGGCGGATTTTGCAAGACTGACATCAGATGAAGCGCTGAAAGCAGCATGCGAACAGATTTGGGATGACATTACACAGAAAAAAATGTACATCACAGGCGGAGTGGGCGGAACACACATCGGTGAGGCGTTCTCCTTTGCCTATGATCTGCCCAATGACACGGCATACGCCGAGACCTGCGCTTCCATCGGAATGATTTTCTTTGCGCAGAGAATGCTGAAAATGAACCCTGATTCGAAGTATGCGGATATCATAGAGCGCGAGCTCTACAACATTGTTTTAGGCGGTATGGGATTGGACGGAACCAGCTTTTTCTACGTGAATCCTTTAGAGGTTGTTCCAGAGGCCTGTCATAAGGACAGCCGGAAAGAGCATGTGAAGCCAGTCCGTCAGAAGTGGTTTGGCTGTGCTTGTTGTCCTCCGAACCTGGCAAGACTGATTAGTTCTATCGGGACATATGTGTTCACAGAGACAGATGACACGATATTTGTTCATTTGTACATGGGAATCCACATGGAGAAGCAGCTGCAGTCAGGCACAGCAAAGATTGACATGCAGTCCGGATTTCCATGGAACGGAAAAGTCAGCATCCATGTGGAGTGCGAGACGGAGGAGACCTTTACGATTGCGCTCCGCATTCCAGACTGGTGTTCCGAATATAAAATAATCGGTATTGATACTGCTGACACTGCTGATACTGTAATAAGAAGCGGCTATTCGAATAACATTGAGTGTGACACGGAATTATGCAGCGAAAAAAGGTACGTCATCAGAGGAGCGGAGAAGGATGGCTATCTGTATGTCACAAAATCGTGGAAGTCGGATACGATACAGATCGAATTTCCGATGGAAATACAAGTGGTGGAATCGGATTCCAGAGTGCGTGAGACGATTGGGAAAGCGGCAATACAGCGGGGACCCGTTGTGTATTGTCTGGAGGAAGCGGACAACGGAAACGATCTGCACCTGCTGAAAATGGATGAAAATGCCCGGTTTGAGACAGAGGAGAAACTGATTGCCACAGAGCCTGTCATTGCGATCAAGGCACAGGGATGGCGGCAGCGGAAGACACAGGGCGGGAAGTTGTATTTTGCACATACGAGAACAGAATATGACCGGACGACACTGACATGGATTCCCTATTTTGCGTGGGCAAACAGAGGAGAGGGAGAAATGCAGGTCTGGACACGGATTTGAGATACCAGTTCGGGATACAGTCTTACATTTTGGCGTAATATGTGGTATGATATACACAGTTTTTTTAGATTAAATAATACACTTAGGAATTGCAATAAAAAAGTTACTGTTTTCAAAGTAAAATGAATGCAAAAGAGTAAGTTTATTGTTGAACAGTTCCTTAAGGAAAGGTATTATTGGAATTGCATTTTAAGATGTCTGCCAGAAGACGCAAAGTGCATGGAAGATTACGCCGAAGGAGGGATGATATGTATTATGCGTTTGAATTGTCTTCACAGCGCAGGGTTGTGGAGGCAAATTATAATACATTCGTGAATCCCCTGCTGCATCCAAACCGCATCATGCAGCAGCACGACTTTTTATATATTCTGAACGGAGACTGGGAGATTGCATTGGAATATGACGGTGCTGGTGAAATCATTCCAATCCAGAAAGATGACTTGGTTATTCTGCCTGCACGGTTTCACCATTATGGTACACGCCTGTGCAGTCCCAATTCGCGAAACATGTATCTGCATGTGGATGCCCTGCAGGGCGACTATGTAGTAGGACAGGACGGAAAGCGTGGGGGTGAAGAGAATTTTGTATTCCTGCCAACGGTCATTCACTGTGGCAGTAATATTGAAATCAACAGAGTTTTTTCGGAGATAGTCGCGGTCTATTGGAAAGATACGCTCCATAAGTCAAACAGGCTTTCGTGCCTGTTTGACTTGTTGTTATGTGAAATCAGTGAGCAGGAGCTGGCAGGGACAATCAATTCACAATGCGTCGCCTTTGCCAATGAAGTCGCTCGTTTTTTGCGGTCGAATCCCGAGATGTTTTTCTCAGTACCGGATATTGCCCGGAAGTTTTACGTCAGTGAGAAGACACTGAATAAACGGTTTAAGGCGGTATACAACAAAACATTCTATGCGTGGCAGATGGAGCAAAAGCTGGATATGGTGTATCAGGCGCTGCATAATAATGCGGATATCACACTGAAAGAAACCGCAGTCAACTTTGGGTTTTATGATGAATTTCATCTGAGCCGTGCGTTTAAAAAGAAGTTTGGCATTGCTCCAAGGTATGTGCGATAATGTATATTTGGCTGAAGAATGCTGTTTTGGCTATGCATTTTGAACAGACTTAAGGCGCGCAATCTCGGCCTGCAGTCTTTCAATCTCCAAGTCTTTTTGAGCCAGTTCATCACTTTTTTGAGCCAGTTCATCACTTTTTTGAGCCAGTTCATCACTTTTTTGAGCCAGT
>CAMWXA010000002.1 GCA_947178035.1 uncultured Lachnospiraceae bacterium
TACTTATACAGATATGGGTTTTGCCGAATACGAAAATATAACAGTTATAAAGAAAAAAGGGCAATTATTGGACGAATTGCTTTTTGTGGCAGGAAATTTAGTACAAGATGCACAGTATTATTGCGTATTAAGGGATTCCGTGATTGTCAGAGGGAGCATTGCAGAGAAAAGAAGAAACAATAATATTTGCAGAAAACTTGTTAGTTCTGCTCATTATATTGAACAAGTCAAAAGACTATTTGTTCAGCAGCCATATTTAGGCGCTTTGTTTGCGGAAGAACTATTTGATGATGGTTATTTGTCACAAAGTTTTTGTAAGCAGTTTTTGTTGGAAGAACAGGCAGAGCTATTAAGACAAAACGGCTGTCATGCCATGGCGGGAGAACAACTTATAAACCATGCGGGAAGTTTTTGGGTAAGAGCAGATGTATTGGAAGAAATTGAGAAAAAAAATATAGTTTGCGATCACATCCCAGAGCAGGGGCTTTCAGACATATTTCCATATTTTGTAAAGGCGGCAGGATATTATTCAGGAATGCTCTATAATGCAAACGTCACAGCAAAAGAACATATGTGGGAAAAAGTTTTGTTATATGAACTAATGGATGATGTTGTTTTTTTTGATGAGAATCATTTTAAAAGACAGATATTGGAGGAAAATATTTTGAAGTTTGCCAGCCGTTTTCAAAATATATACATATATGGAGCAGGGAAGTATGCAAAAAGACTGATCGTTTTTTTAGAAAGAAAGAGAGTAGTGATTAAAAAAATTATTCTGACATCAAAGGTGTCCGAATTAAAATTCATGGGATACCCAGTAAGTGAGATTGATGAAATTTCGCTTGGCGAAAATGAGGGAATCATTGTAGCTATGTCAGAGAGAAACCAGAAGGAAGTAAAAGAGAAACTAAAGATGTATCCAGAGGAAAGTATATATTATGTATAGCAGGATAAGAGCTGTGGGGAAATAGCTTCGATCAGGCAATTGGTTAAGTTAAATATTTGAAATGGAGAGTGCCAATCATGGACAGGGGGAATATTTGTGAATGAGGTAGAAAGACAAATATTGGATATGTATGCAAAAGATTGTAGTGTAGGAGAAATATCTTATACATTACTAGGTAAAATGCTGGATGAAAAGTTTGTTAAAGAAAGATTGGAATTATTTCAAAAAGAAGAATTCTATTTGTATGCAGGCACATATATGGCGGTTCAACTTTACAGAATTGGTAAAAAATATATTTCAATAAAAGGAATTGTGGATAAAAAAGGTAATATTCCACTCAAAGAAGATGCACCAGTATTAACACTGGATGAGTTAAGGAAACAATACAATGGTGAAAATCTTATTATCACTTCTGTACGATATTACACAGAAATCAAAGAAGAGTTAATGGAATTTATAGATGAGAAAAAAATTTACTATATTGGAGAGCTGATGCAGGGAATAAGCGATCATATAATTGAGTAATATGTGGGGAAAAATCAAATGTTATATGTAACATATAATAATATCAATACCAATGCATTTATCGGGATTAAAAAAAAGATTTTGGCGCAGTGCCGCGCGTTTCAGAGAGCATTTGGTATTGTATATTACACGATATATAGTGGACAGATGATGTATTTGCTGCAGAACGGGCGCATAGTAGAAAAAGATTTTGCAGATACGAAGAAAGCATGCAATGAAGTATTATTGCAATGGATAGTAAAATTGAACATAAAACGGGTTTATATAAGGTATAACCTTTCTGATATTTGGTTTGTAGAATTTCTCAAAAACTTGAAAATAAAAAATGTGAAATGTATTTTAGAGTTTCCATCATATCCTTATGAAAGTGAAGGGTGGAGGAAACATGCAATTGAGGATGACTATTATAGGGTACAGCTGCATCAGTATGTAGATTGCTGTACGACGTACTCAAATTGCAGCACTGTTTTGGACATTCCATGTATTACATTGGTAAATGGAGTTGATATCGATGAGCAACAAGAAAAAAAGTATAGAAAAAAAGACGGGAGTATTATATTGTTAGCAGTTGCCTCAATGGCAAAATGGCATGGATATGAGCGTGTTATACATGGAATATAGAATTATTATTCCAATGGAGGACTAAGGAATATTCTATTTAATGTTGCAGGTGAAGGTGGTCAATTGCAGTACTACAAAAAACTTGTAAAGGAGTATCAGTTATATCGTCATGTAATTTTTCGAGGGCAGTTAAGTGGGGAATCGTTGGATGCAATGTATGACGATTCAGATATTGCAATTGGATCATTGGGATTTTATAAATATGGGTATCAATCTGGTGCACCAATTAAGCTGAGAGAGTACTGCGCCAGAGGAATACCATTTGTATACGGATATGATGATATCTCTTTTAATGAAAACAATTATTTTGCACATAGAGTATCGAATGATTCTGAACCGATTGATATTCAAGAGATTATAGATTTCTATGAAACCGTGTATAATGACAGGGATTTTGTAAAGGATATGCGGCAATATGCGTTAACAAGCCTGACTTGGGACAGCATATTGCAGCCAGTTATTGATTACTTAAAATAGAATACCAAAATGGAGACAATGAAATGAAAATAATGCATATTGTTGGAAATCGCCCTCAGTTTATCAAATTGGCACCCATATCAAGAAAACTAAAGAGCTATCAAATAGAAGAAGTGATCATACATACAGGACAGCATTATGATGAAAATATGTCAACTATTTTTTTTGAGGAATTAGATATTCCACTTCCAAAAGTGAATTTAAATGCAGGGAGTGGAACGCATGCGCAAGTGACAGCAAATGTGATAAGCCGGTTAGAAGAAGTGATTATGAATGAGAGACCAGATGGCGTACTTATTTATGGAGATACAAATTCTACGCTTGCGGCTGCTATTGTCGTCAGCAAATTAAATATTCCGCTTTTTCATATAGAGGCTGGTCCGCGTACACATGATAAGTTCAATCCAGAAGAAAAAAACCGAATCGTAGCAGACCATTTATCGAATTATCTTTTTGTGCCTGATAAAATATCTGTGAACAACCTGGAAAACGAAGGGATTTCACCGGAAAGAATTGTTTTCTCCGGGGATGTAATGTATGACCAGTTTCTGTATACAGCAGCCCAGAGTAAGGATAATTTTCCGGAGAATTATCCAGACAATTTTATTTTGATGACATGGCATCGGCAGGAAAATACATGCAGTCGGGAGCGAATGAAACAGATGTTATCTTTTATTGAACAAATCAATTATAAAATTGTGTTCCCAATACATCCGCGCACTAGGAAGCTGCTTGTAGAATATCATTTGTGGCAGAGAGCAATGGACAATACAAAGCTGATGATCACCGCTCCAGTAGGTTATAAGGAGATGACCAGTTTATTAAGCCGATGCAAAATGTTAATATCCGATTCGGGCGGTGCATCAAAAGAGGCATCCTTTGTAGGAAAGAAATGTTTTTTCCCACTAAAATTAGACGTATGGCCGGAATTAATTGAGGCGGGATTGATTAATATTGTTGATATAGAAGATGCAGGGTCAGTTCAATACAACATTGAAGCAATGAGGGAAGTTCTGAATTCGGATCAGGAATTGCCCAAACCGGATTTCTTTGGAAATGGAAATGCTGCTGAGATTATAGTAAATACAATAAAAAAGGTGCTCAGTGCATAAGTAGTAGAAGGGAAGAAGATATATGAGATACGCACTCATAGGATGTGGAAGAATTTCGCCAAACCATATTGCGGCAGCAAAAAATAATAAACTTGAGATCGCTGCAATATGTGATATCAATACATCATGTATGGCGGATAAGATGCTCAAATTTAAACTGAATGAAGGTATTAGGCGTTATACAGATTATCAGGAAATGATCGAGACAGAGAGACCAGAACTGGTGGCAATCTGTACAGAAAGCGGAAAACATGCAGAGATTGCATTGTTTTGCATAGAGCATGGATGCAACTGTATTATAGAAAAACCAATTGCGTTATCAATAGCAGATGCCGATGCAATCATTTCAGCGTCCATAAAGTATCATGTAAAAGTATGTGCGTGTCACCAGAACAGGTTTAACAAATCAGTTCAGATTATCAGGGAAGCGGTGGATATGAACCGATTTGGGAAATTATTCTATGGGACAGCACATATCAGATGGTGCAGGAACCATGAGTATTTTGACAGGGCTTCATGGAGAGGAACATGGGAACAGGACGGCGGTGCGTTAATGAATCAGTGCATCCATAACATTGACCTTCTTCGATGGATGATGGGCAGTGAGATTGATGAAGTCGTCGGAATGACGGACAGGCTCAATCATGATTATATAGAAGCTGAGGATGTGGGACTTGCTCTTATCAAGTTTAAGAATGGAAGTTATGGGATCGTAGAGGGAACTACAGATATATATCCCCAAAATTTGGAGGAAACACTATACATATTTGGAGAAAAGGGAACTGTAAAGGCCGGCGGACAGTCTGTCAATGTGATAGAAGAGTGGCGGTTTTCAGACTTGCTTGATGATCCGGAGGAAGTGAAAGCAAGATTTCACGAAAATCCACCCAATGTATATGGATATGGGCACACACCGCTGTATGCTGATGTGATCAATGCCATACAGCAGGACAGGCAGCCCTATGTAAATGCGATGGATGGAAAAAGAGCATTGGAGCTCGTACTTGCAATATACAAATCGGCAGCAGAGAGAGGTAGTGTCAAACTGCCATTAAAAGAATGTGCGACAATTGATTTTAAGGGAAGGTTTAGGTAATGTCATATTTCATACACGAAAGCAGTTACATAGATGAGAATGTTGTTATAGGAGATGAAACAAAGATATGGCATTTCTGTCACATTCAAGCAGGCGCATCTATAGGTGAAAAATGTTTGCTGGGGCAGAATGTGAATATTTCCAATAACGTTAATATTGGAAATGATGTAAAAATTCAGAACAATGTGTCAATATATGAAGGAGTTACTATAGAGGACAAGGTTTTTTTGGGACCGTCCTGTGTTTTTACAAACGACTTAACACCAAGGGCGGAATACCCGAAGGGAAAACAAAATTATCTGCGTACTGTAATTAAAGAAGGAGCCAGTATCGGTGCAAATGCAACAATTATTTGTGGACATACTATAGGAAGATATGCCATGGTGGCGGCAGGAAGTGTTGTAACGAAGGATATTCCAGATTTTAGTCTGGCAATGGGAGTACCTGCAAAGATATGCGGAAGGGTTGATAAAAAAGGAAATATTGTCAAAAGATTTGAAATAAAATCCAAGTAACCTTTAGTATATAGCATTTAATTAGTACAGTACAGAGAGCAGAGGGAGACCAGAATAGAAGTAATGGAATTTCGGGATTTAAAGCAGCAATACCAATTACATAAAAAAGAAATTGACACAGCGATTCAGTCCGTGCTTAACAATACAGATTTTATAAGCGGCAGTAAGGTAAGTCAGTTGGAATCAGAGCTGGCAGAATATGTGGGCGTAGAACACTGTATTACCTGTGCGAATGGGACAGACGCATTACAGCTTGCACTTATGGCCTGGGATATCGGAATTAGTGATGCAGTATTTGTGCCGGATTTTACGTTTTTTTCAAGTGCAGAAGTAGTCTCATTTGCAGGAGCAACGCCAATATTTGTGGACATCGATGAGGAAACGTATAATATCGATCCCAAAAGCCTTGAAATTGCCATTGACTATGTAATTAAAAATACTTCGTTAAGGCCGAAAGTGATAGTAGCAGTTGATTTATTCGGACAGCCGGCGGATTTTGGGCGGATTAGGCAGATCGCAGAGCAATATGAACTTCTTATTTTGGAAGACGGCGCACAGGGATTTGGAGGCAGAATTGGTTCCCAAAAAGCCTGCAGCTTTGGCGATATTGCAACGACTTCATTTTTTCCGGCAAAACCTTTGGGGTGCTATGGGGATGGGGGAGCGGTATTTACGGATAATGATGCGTGGGCTGAACTGGTCAGGTCCTATTGTGTGCATGGAAAAGGAAAAGATAAATATGATAATGTGCGAATCGGAATGAACTCGCGGCTGGATACTTTGCAGGCAGCGGTTTTGATTGAAAAACTCAAATTCTTTGACAATGAGGTTATGCAGTGTAACCAGATTGCAAAAGCGTATACAAAACGACTGAAGGAGTTTGTAAAAGTTCCCATTGTCAAAGAGGGAATGTATTCAAGCTGGGCACAGTATACCATACGTTTTCAGGACGGGGAAGAACGGGAACGGGCAATAGCGGGATTAAAAGAAAATCATATTCCATCGGCAATTTATTATAGGAAGCCTATGCATATACAGAAGGTGTTTGAAGAAAACAAGTATAACAAGTTGGATTACAGCATTGCGGAAAGGACATGTGATTGTTGTCTGTCATTACCGATGCATCCATATTTGGACAGCGCGAAAGAAGTGGAAAACATTGTCGGAGTGTTAAGGAGTTATTTATGAGTCGATTTCAATATAAGATGACAGTGATCGTGCCTTCTTATAATAATGGCCAATATATCAGGCAGGCTTTGGATTCAATTTTAATGCAGAAGGTGGATTTTCGCTATCAGGTGATCATAACAGATGATTGTTCACAAGATGATTCACAGGACATCATAAAAGAAAATGAATTAAAATATCCAGACAAAATATTGGCGTTGTATTCAGATAAGAACTGCAGATTGTTTCAGAATGTATTAAAAGCGCTAAAGAGAATGGACAGCGAATATTTTTGTGTGTTAGACCCAGATGACTATTGGTCAGATGACAGGCGGCTTCAGAAAGCAGTGGATTTTTTGGATAAAAATCCAGACTATACAATTTATGGAACAAATGCGTATAAGCTCTATAATGATGGGACTGTTGAACTGTATTACAACCGCCCTAAAATAAAGGATTATACAAGTACTTATGAAGATTTTTTAATGGAAAAAAGCGTGCTTTCCAATACATTTGCGAGTACCTATAGAAACATATATTTTTCAAACGGGGTGCCAGAGGAATACGCAAACATCGTAGGATCAAAATTTGAAGAGTCATTCCGGGCTGATTCTGCAAGAAATCTGATTCATCTTAAAAGAGGAAAAGCATATTTTCTGAATGAAAGTATTGGCTATTCCAGACGACATGGAAAAGGGCTGGCCTCTTGTCTGAAAGAGTATGAACGGTATATCACAGCCGCGTTTGCACACATTGGCTTTTTTGAATTCTTTGGTAAAGAGCACAAAAAACACTACGAAAAAATGATTAGGAAACTATATACAGCCGCAGTGAAAGCATATTATCAGGAGATTGTTTCTGAAAAGATACCGATTATGCCGGAAATGGTCAGAGCGTATTTTTGTACAGTCATGGAATGGCTTCAAACACATCAAAGTCAAAATCTGGATGTGCGCATCCCCTTTTCGCTGCAGAAGTTCAGCGAGGCAATACAGGGCAAAGTGATTATATGGGGGACAGGAAATGCAGCTTCCCGCATAATCGGACAGTATGGTATCCCTATACATCCGGATACCATTTTTGTAGACAACGATATGCGCAGGCAGGGAAAGGAATTTATGGGGAAGATTGTGCAAAGTCCTGATGTAATCCAGGGCAGGACAGATGCTTTTGTAGTCATCGCAAGCAGTTATGATAAAGAAATCATAAAACAGATTAGGGAACAGGGGCTGTGTCCGATCGATAGAATAATCAATATTTACGACTATGAAAGAGTGTTTGTTTCATGAAAGAGGCGATTGGTAAAAGAGGTATAGTATGAGGAAAGTAATCGTTTCATTGACCACATATCCTGCCCGAATAGCAGGAATCAGGAGAGTACTTGACAGTCTGATGAGACAGACTTATAAACCGGATAAGGTAGTAATATCTCTGGCAGAGGATCAATTTGATAGGAAAATGGTCCCGGTTGATTTATCACCCTATATTGCAAAGGGGCTGGAGATACATTGGTGTCAGCATGATATGAAAGCACACAAAAAATATTTGTATGCACTTCAGGAGTACCACGATTCTTATGTAATTACAGTAGATGATGATTTCTATTATGACTGCTATCTGGTGGAGGAGCTTGTCCGAAATGCGGAACGATTTCCGGGATGTGTACTGGCCAGGCGCAGTCATTTAATCACAGCCGACCGATTGGGGAATATCGCACCCTATGAAAAGTGGTGGAGTGAGTGCATTCATTATGTGGAGAAACCACGTATGGACTTATTTGCTGTGGGGTGCGGGGGGATTCTGTATCCGCCCAATGCGGTCAACCGGGAGGCTTTTAACATTGAGAATGTGAAAAGGTACTGTCTGTATGCAGATGATATCTGGCTCAAGATAATGGAACTTATGAATAACACGCCGGTGGTGCAGATTGACACACGTTATTATGATATATACCATTCAGAATACAGGCGAGACGGATTATATCAAAACTATAACGGAAACGGTGGAAATGACAAACAGTTACACGAATTGTTAAATGCATATTGCCATTTGTGGGAACAGTCAAAGCCCATTGAGAAGAAAATTTTTTCCGATGGAATGGTATATGAGGATGAAGTGGAAGCAGGAAAGTTGACAGATGACAAAAATTATATTGATACGTGGATAAAAGGGCTAGAGAGATATCAAAAAATTGTTTTATATGGAGCCGGAACGATGGCAGAACGAGTTTACAGGATTTTGGAAAAATACCATTATGAAGATCGAGTCACGGCGTTCGTCGTGAAAGACCCTTTACAAAATCCGGGAGAGATTGAAAAAGTTAAAGTGGTGCAGTATCAGCAGCTGGATTACAGAGGTGCAGCGTGCATAATATGTTTGAAGAATAAGGAGCAGCAGCTTCTTATGAATCAGGAGCTTTTGAGATCAGGATTGGAAGAATGGCAGATTCTGCGGCTGAATGACAGGATGCAGCGGATAATCGGCAGACAGTTGGCAAAAGGATGAGTATGGAAACAAAAAAGGAGTATTTGAATATTTTTCATAATATTGCAGAGCAATGGTCTTTTAAGGAGAAATGGATATCAAAACAGGAGACAGATGCGTTTATAAAGCATTTGATTCATGATGAGCTCGATGAGGAAGAACGCTGCTTTGTACAAAAATATCGTCTCTATGATTGGATATTCCAGTCTTACTATACAGATGAGGAAAGACAGATGCTGGCAGCGTTTTCACAGATGGCCGGCAAAAGAAAAACAGCAATATATGGTGCAGGGGCAGCCGCCCGTATTCTGCTAAATTGCGGTTTTTACAGACGTGCTGCAGGTGTGATGGCAGCAAAGAAACCTGGAACAGTGATTTGCGGAAAGCCAATTATGAGTGAGGAACAGATTCTGGCGGCTGGAATATCGCAGATAATCGTCGCGGCAAAAGTGACCAATTATGCTGTTATAACAGAACGAATTGCGGATTTCTGTGAGAAGAATGGGATATTATTAAGAGGGCTGAACGGAAGAAACCTGATACAGTGGTATGGTGTGAGAACGCTGAGGATTAACAGAGAAGACCGGACGTATTTTGAACAGGATATCGAGACATTGAAGGGAGAAATTGACAGACATCGTGTGATTAGTTTTGATGTGTTTGACACACTGGTTATGAGAAAAGTACTGTATCCCGGGGACATATTCTATATAGTCGGGCAGCGTGCAGGGCTGAACGGGATTTCGCCGGCGTTGTTTGCAGAAAAGCGAAGATATGCAGAACAGAATAATGAATATGAGCAGAATATCGTCGGTATTTATCATACGCTGCAGGACCTGTTAATGATTACAGAGTCAGAGCGTGACCGCCTGATGCGATTAGAGATTGACACAGAAATGCAGTTCCTTGTCCAAAGGAAGGAAGTTGTTAAGCTGTTTTGGTATGCTCTTTCTCAAGGAAAGAGAGTATTTTTGATTTCGGATATGTATCTTCCGGAAGCAATTTTGGAAAAGCTTCTGCACGGTCTTGGAATCGAAGGGTATGAAAAACTGTTCGTGTCATGTGACTATCAGTGCGGCAAAACGTCAGGACTTTTTCGGATATATAAGGAAATGGTTTCAGGAGAGCAGTGCCTGCATATAGGAGATAATGCGGCGGCAGATGGTGCGGCGTTTACGAAAGAGGGGATCGATTTCTTCCTGGTACGTTCCGCACGGAATTTGTTAGAATCCTCTAATTTAAAGGAATTGTCTGGATATGTTTATTCCATGAAAGAGCAGAATGCATTAGGGCTGCTTACGGCGCACCTTTTTAATAGTCCGTTCGCACTCAGGCAAGGACATGGAATTTTGCAGATTAAGACCTATAGAGAGTGGGGATATGTCTTTTTAGGGATGTATATAGTGGCATATTTTGACTGGCTGACGAGACAGATTAAGAAAAACAATCTTGAGAAAATGCTCTTTTCTACAAGAGACGGATATTTATTTTACGAATTATATAACTGGTATCGGGAAAACGTGGACAGCGGCCTGCCAGAGGCGGTTTACTTTAAGACATCGAGAAAATTGTGCTATGTGGCATCTCTGGTCGAAGAGGCAGATATTGATTTCTATTTGCGTTATGATGACGTTTATGAACCAGAGGAATTGTTGGAAAAAAGGTTTTTGATAGAGAGGGAGGACATCAAACCCTATACTGGAATTAGCAGAAGGGAATATATCATGCAGCATAAAGATATAATTTTCCATAAGTCTGCCCAGGTTCGGGAAAAGTATCGTTCCTATATGCGTGGTCTCGGGTTGTGTGAAGATGGGGAGTATGGATTTTTTGATTCGTATTGCCGGGGAACAGTTCAATATCTGTTGGAAAAGTTTGTTCCATTTAAACTATGTGGACTTTATCTGGGGAAAATACACAATACATTTCGATTGAATAAAGTACAGTCTTTCTATGAAGATAAGGGAATCTATTTGCGCCAGGATGATGTCAGGGAAAAAAGGACATTAATGGAGTATTGTTTTTCCGCTCCTGAAACAAATATCATAGGAATGGATTCGGATGGAAATTTCTTATATGCCAGGGAATACAGGACTGACAGAGATATCAAACATATGCTTGCGATTCAGGAAGGTGTGAAAGCGTTTTTTGTAGCGTATTTTGGACAGTTTCCGCCAGACGAAGAAACATTTAATAACAGTCTGCCCAACGCTGTAATCAATTGCATGGATTTTGTGGATTTGAGGGGCGAGTGCTGTGATATGGGAACGATAAGGAGCATTGATGACATGGTCAATAAAGGATATGCGGTCTGGAAAGTATAAGCGTGAAAGTAGGAGTCGGAGTGATGTGCAGAATCTATTTTTTTGGTGCGGGCAGGAAGGGAAGATACTGGCTTTCGTATCTCAAAAATTTTGGGGTATTACCTGCGGGATTTATCGATAATAATAAGGATTTGTACGGGAGTACATATGAAGATCTTCCGATTTACAGTCCAGACAGCTTAAAGACATGTGCATTTGAATTTGTGGTTATCACCTGCAATGATGAGGAAAGAATATATCAGCAATTGCTGGAGCTGGGAGTAGAAAAACGCAAAATTATCGTTGGACTTCACAGTATCCGCAGCCATTTATTATACTATGCAGCAGCAGCGCAATCCGCAGCTGGCAGGACTGCGGCGAAAGATGAGAATATATGTTCAAATATAAAAATATTGTTTGACCTGCAGAATGGAATGGTTCTGGGCGGAGTTGAGGCGTGGTCATATGAATTGGCAGGTCAGCTAAAGATGCAGGGTTTCCAGGGAATGTATCTGACAATAGACACTGCCTTGCCTGTATGTGTAGATGAGACATATCCAATTCATGCTTTTCAATATAAGGAATACGGGAAAGACTTTGACAGGATACAACAGTGTGTCCATGTGATCACACAAAATCTTCCATGTACCATTATTTGTAATTTTCCGCAGTATATATTTTGGGCAGCCTGCACTGCGCGAGGCATGTATCCGGATCAGGTAAGAATCCTATCTGTCCTGCACAATGATGATCAGACATATTATGAGGCATATAGTTTATGGCAGAAATATATTGACAAGTGTATGGTCATCAGCTCACGCATGGAAGAAAAAATATTGTCATATGGAATGGATAAAAAAAGAATCGGCCATATCAGCTGGCAGACAACCTGCAGTGCGGACATTGAAAGAACATGGAATAAGGAAGGCGATCCGTTACGGATTGGATATGCAGGCAGAATGACTGTGACGCAAAAGCGGGCAGATTTATTTCCTGTACTGGCTGCCAAAATGAAAGAGAGAAATCTCTGTTTTCATATGAACTTAGCGGGAGTGGGAGAATATAGCAAAACGCTGCAGAGACAAATGGAAGAAGAGAACCTTCAAAATGAAATAGTGCTTGTAGGTTATCTCGACCGACAGGATATCCCCCATTTTTGGAGAAAACAAGATATCATGATTAGCTGTTCTGAATGGGAGGGACACAGCATCTCCCAATCCGAAGCCATGGCAGCAGGCGCAGTGCCTGTCATAACGGACGTGTCAGGCGCAAGGGATGATGTGACAGACGGATACAATGGTTTTGTCGTGCCTGTGGGTGATATGGATGCTCTTGTAGATCGAATCTGCTATTTGTATCATCACCGCGATGAATTGGAGCGTATGGGGAAACGTGCGCATGACACAATCTATGCGCGTCAAAAGGACAGGAATCAGGCAGCATATTGGGACAAACTGTTAAAGGAAGTGTGGGAATCGTGAAAGCCAAAGTATCTGTGATCTTACCATCACTGAATGTCGTGGATTATATAAAGGAGTGCATGGACAGCGCAGTCAATCAGTCTCTACAGGAATTGGAAATCATCTGTATCGATGCAGGTTCTACAGATGGAACGCGGGAAGTGCTGGCAGAGTATGCGCGAAGGGATTCCCGGATAACCGTACTGGAGAGTGATAAGAAAAGCTATGGGAGACAGGTAAACATAGGATTGGAACATGCATCAGGGGAATACGCAGCTGTTTTGGAGACAGATGACTGGATAGAGCGGGACATGTATCAAACCTTGTATGAATGTGCATCAAAAGACCGGCTTGACTATGCCGCTGCAGACTTTGATACCTTTTATCAGCTCCAGAGCGGAAGCTATTATTTTGTCAGGCAGCATTTGTTCTGGGGGGAACAGCGGGACTGGTATGGAAGGATACTGAACGGAAATCAAATTGCAAGGTTAAGGGCATCTGACTATGTATTGTGGAAAGGAATTTATAATAGGGAATTTCTGAATACCCATCATATAAGACTGCATGAGTCGGCCGGTGCCGCGTTTCAGGATATGGGATTTCTGCAGCAGGTAAAGACATATGCGGCGCGGGCCAGATATATTGATAAAAGTTTTTACAGATACAGACAAGGACGGGAAGGCGCATCTTCCAATGGATTGGAGGGACTGCGGTTTTATCAAAAGGAATTTTGGTGGATGGATGACAGTTTGCGACTGACAGGTCTTTTGAAGGGTGTACATAAGAAATATTATTACTATACGATGAGCATCTCACTGCTCACAAAGTATGAACAGATTCTGGTCAGCCTGAATGGAAACTGGCAGGACAAACGGTTAAGCGAGCCGTATTTCTGGTTTCGGGCGCAGCTGACAAGGGCCGTCAGCGAGGGACTCCTGGATGAAACGATGTATGTGACGGCGTTATGGGACCGGCTGATGCTTCTGCTTACATCACAGGAGGCACATGCAGGACAGGTCATGGAAGCGCACAGCGGAAAAGAGAAATGCGTTCAGGAGTTTCTCAGGAAGACAAAACGGCGTCCGGTTGTAGTATTTGGATGCGGTGTGCGCGGTGAACGGTTAATGCTTTTCTGCGATAGAAATCAAATCAGGATGCACGCGTACTGTGATAATGATACAGCGGTTCAGGGAAGAAAAAAGTTTGGATTTCCAGTCCTTTCACCAGAAGAGCTGCGAACAGAAGTTTGCGATAAAAATGAAGCAGTGGTATTATCCATGAAAAAAGGTACAAAACAGGTCCGTGAGCAATTAGTCTGTATCGGAATTGAAGAAGATCGGATAATTGATGAATTACCAGAAGGAATGATATAAATATGACGAAACGGAGGAAGCATCATGCCGAAACTTTCCATCATCCTGCCATCCCTGAATGTGGCAGCTTATATTCGGGAATGCATCGAAAGCGTAATCAGCCAGACGCTGGCTGACATGGAAATCTTATGTATCGACGCCGGTTCCACGGATGGAACCCGTGAGATTATCAAAGAATACACTGCCAGGGACAGCCGCATTCGATTTATTTTGTCGGACAAAAAAAGCTATGGATACCAGATTAATCTGGGCATTGATATGGCCAGGGGAGAATATCTTGGTATCGTTGAGACGGATGACAGCATTGAACCAGATATGTATGAGGTATTGTACAAAGCTGCATCCGAAAATGACCTCGATTATGTGAAAGCGGGTTTTTACACTTTGGTTACACCTTACGAGGGGGAACGGTATCTTCTGGAGAACCCGTTAGGCGATACAGAGAAAATATTCTCAGCACGGTATTTTCTGGAAAAAAGGCTGTCCCCCGACGTCTACATATGGAATGGCATTTACAAGCTGTCATTTCTGCGGGAATTTCAGATTAGATTAAATGAAAGTCCGGGAGCTGCCTTTCAGGATTGCGGATTTCGCTATCTGACAGATATGAACCTTCGGAGAGGAATGTTCCTAAAAAGGCTTTTTTACAGATACAGACGGGACAATGCTGCAGCTTCAACTTACAATCCCAATTTTGCCCGGTTCAATCTTGAAGAGTGCAGATACATCAGGGAGCGGATGAAAGCGGATGGCATAACAGACAGGGGAAGACGTGCCTTTATGGCCAGGGAAACGGTGATGATGGCACTTTCCCCTTATAGGACCTTCCGGGAGCACAGCCTGCCCAATGAGACAGTCCGGTCAGCGCTTGATGAATTTCGCAGCATGATGCTCCAGGATAAGGAACAAGGGCTGCTAAAACAGGAGGAAATGCTTCCCGATCATTGGATTGAGATGCGTCTGTTTACAGAGCAGCCAGAGGCTTATGAAGCTTATATTGCCATTAAGGCAGAGGCCGATTATGATATCTATGACAATTTTGTGCAGGAGATGGCAGGGAAGAGACAGATTGTCGTGTTCTGTACTGGAAAAGCGGCAAAATTTGCATTGTGTCTGCTGCGGATGAATCACTTGGAAAATATTGCAGCTGTCTGTGACAATGACAGTGAAAAATGGGGAGGCTGCTTTCAGGGATACAAAATATTTTCCCCTGCAGAAGCCATAAAACGGTATCCTGATGCGCATTATCTGGTGGCAAAAAAGACAAATGGGGAAGAAATTCTACAACAACTGAGCAATCAGGGAATTGCACAAGAGCATACGTCAATATACAGGCTTCCGCTAAATGCATTTGGAAGCACGAATTTATTTATGAGAGGATTATGAAATGACATCAGAACAACGGCTGCAGGAACTCCCAAAGGCTGTCATCAAGTGGTATGAAATCGGGAAGGAAAGCAAAACAGCCTGTATTGTATCCAACTATGGGAACAGCAGACTTATTGCAGAGGCGCTGGAAGAAAAGGAATTGTGTGTGCGCCGGATACCACTTGAACAGCTGGAGAGCCTGCAGATCAACCATGCGGAAGATAACGAAAAAACGGCTGCCAGCATCTGTGAAAACGAACATTATGATATCATTATTGCAGTAGATATGATTGAGTATGCCAGTGATGCGGCTGGGGTCCTGGCGCGCATTCGTTCGCTGCTCAGACCAGATGGAAAACTGATTATGGCGGCGGACAATCGTCTTGGAATCCGGTATTTTTGCGGTGATCAGGACATGTTTAGCGGCAAAAATTATGACAGCATAGAAAATTACCGGCACCTGTTTGCGTGGGAGCGCAGAGCGATGACAGGCAGAACCTATTCTAAGGCAGAACTGATTCGGTTTTTAGAAAAAGCAGGCTTTCTGACACACCGCTTTTATTCTGTGTTTCCGCGCATTTCCAATCCGCAGCTGCTTCTTGCGGAGGACTATGTGCCAAATGAGGCGCTGGATATCAGAGTGTTTCCGGAATACAACAATCCAGATACAGTATTTCTTATGGAGGAAGAACTCTATCCAGCCCTGATGTAGAACGGGCTGCTCCATGCCATGGCGAATGGCTTCTTTATAGAGTGTCCGCTTCAGGGGAACTGTTCGCCCATACAGCAGGTTACGCTTTCGGGTGAGCGGGGATTTCAGAATGCAATGGCCACGATCATAGGAAACAATGGTTTTGTCTCGAAGCGTGTGCTGTATCAGGAGGGGAGAGCAAAACTGCAGCAGCTTTCTGAAAATAACGCGTATCTGGCGGCGCACGGCGTCTGTATGATTGAGGCCAGAGTCACAGAAGACGCATTTGTGATGCCATACATAACAGGGAATCCAGCAAATGAACATTTTCGGGAGCTGCTCCAATGCGATCGGGAGGCATTTTTAAGAGAATTGGATGCTTTCTGGAATATTATTCTGCATTCTTCGGAACATGCTGCGCCGGATGAGATCAACTGGGAACAGTTTGAGCCGGGGTGGGAGAAGCGCAGGAAGGACGATCCCAATCGGGATAAATGGAAAAATATCGCATATGGTTCTGAAATGGAGCGGGAAGAGCTGGGCGTGATCCTGAAAAGAGGATATCTTGATTTAGTTTCCCTGAATTGTTTTTACGTGGACGGGTCTTTTGTATTTTATGACCAGGAGCTGTTTCTGGAGAATGTTCCCGCAAAGGCAGTTATGGTCAGAACAATCGAGTTTATCTATAAATTCAATGACCAGCTCGACAGGATTCTCCCGAGAGGAGAAGTCTTTGCGCGGTATGGGATGATCGGGTATATGGCGCTGTATCAGAAATTTATCAGTCACTTTCTGAATGTCCTGCGGGAAGATGACGGACTCTTCGATTACTTCAAAGAAGGGCGCAGGGAATATGGGAAAGTTATGGAAAACCGCAGGAGAATGAACTATTCTGAGGAGGAATATCCAATGATTTTCAAGGATATTTTTCATCAGACGAAAGGGCGCAGACTATACCTGTTTGGCTCTGGAAAATACGCAGGACAATTCCGGGAAAAGTACGGGGCGCGCTATCCGGTGAGCGGTTATCTGGATAACGATGAGCGGCGCTGGGGAACAGAGATTGAGGGGATTCCAGTGCTTGCGCCGGCGGCGTTGAAAGAGATGAATCCGGCAGAGTACAAAGTGATTATCTGCATCAAAAATTATATGCCTGTTGTCAATCAGCTGCACAGAGCGGGAATTCCCAATTACAGTGTATATGACCCTAAGGCGTCCTATCGGGAAGCGGAGAATGCAGAGCGGGAGCATCAGAGCGCGCAGACAGAGAATAAAAAATACAATATTGGCTATGTGGCGGGGGTGTTTGACCTTTTTCACATCGGGCATTTGAATCTGCTTCGGCGCGCGAAAGAGCAATGTAACTATCTGATTGTCGGCGTTGTCACCGATGAAGGGGTTATCAGACACAAGAAATCGAGCCCCAAAATTCCGTATGAAGAGCGCATTGCAATCGTGCGCGCGTGCAGATACGTGGATGAGGCTGTCGAGATACCGCTCGATCAGGGTGATACGGATGAAGCGTACCGACGGTATCGGTTTGATGCGCAGTTTTCAGGAAGTGATTATGCAGATGATCCAAAATGGATGGCAAAAAGGGACTTTCTGCAAAGGCATGGCGCGGATCTTGTGTTTTTTCCCTATACAGAGGGAGTCAGTACTACACAGTTGAAAGAAGTGGTAGATGGGAAAAGCGATGAAAAGGATAGCAGTCTGGAAGGATGGGGGCGTGTATAATTTATGAAAAAAGTCTGTGCAATGGCAGGTATCGTAGTTAATCCCGAAAAACCAAAGCAGAGTTTTCAGGAACTGAAAGGCGCAGGGATTCGTGAAGTCATGTTCGATTTTGGCTTGCTCGTATCGCCGGAAGGGATCTTGATCGATCGAAACAGCGGGGAACCGAAGTTCCGGCCGAAACAGAAAAGAAAATCTTATAAAATCATTATTGAGCAGTTCACAGAGTATGGTTTTCTGCCATCGATAGCAAGATTACCATTTGTCGATGTGAGGTTAAATTCAAACGACAGGTATTCATATGAGGATTTGAACAGGCTGATTTGGGAGGTGGACAGGGACTGTATCAGAGCTTGTGAGGAGATGGGATGCCACAATATTATTGTGCAGCCTTTATTTGCAGGATTGGAACCGCGGGAGCGATGGGAGGCAAACCGTGCGTTCTATCTGGCGCTTGCAAAGGAATGTCAGAAGGAGGAGACAAGGCTTTTGCTGATCAATCAGTGCCAAAACCGGAATGGTCATTTCGTACGAGGCGTCTGCTCGGATGGAGCGGAGGCGGCCTGCTGGCTGGATTTGCTGAACCGGGAAGTCGGAGGAGACCGTTTTGGGTTTTGCCTTGATGTTGGAAATTGTAATCTCTGCGGGCAGAATATGCAGAGTCTGGCGAAATCCCTGGGAAGCAGGATTCAAGCGGTAATTCTGACAGAGAATGACGGAAAGAATTTCGCGAGGCTGCTTCCCTTTACCAATGCCTATGGGCGCAGATCCGCAATGGACTGGCTCAGTGTGATCAGGGGGCTTCGCAATATTTCTTTTGACGGATATCTGATACTGGAAACAGTCGATACGACGGTTGCTTTCTCTCCGCTCCTGCAGCCTTATCTGGTGCCAGTCTACAAGGCGCTGCTTGACTATTTTGCGATGCAGATCAAGATTGAGAAGGAGTTAAAAAAATATGAGCGGGTTGTATTATTTGGAGCCGGAAATATGTGCCGCAATTATATGAAGTGTTATGGTGAGAAGTACCCGCCGCTTTTTACCTGCGATAACAATCCGAAATTATGGAATACAGAATTGGAAGGACTGGAAGTCAAAGCCCCGGAGAAGTTAAAAAATTTACCAGAGAACTGCGGCGTCATTATCTGCAATATTTTTTACCGGGAGATAGAGGAGCAGCTGCGCGCGATGGGAATAGAGAATATTGGATATTTTAACGATGAATATATGCCGTCTTTTTATGTGGACAGGTTGAGACGGGAAGAAGATGACGAGGAGGCGGATGACATGAAAAATGTTTTTGGCAGGCAGCGAGGGGAGGAACTATGTTAGAGGTCGGTGTACAGACAAAAAATGTGGTGGAAGACGAGAATCCGTCAATGGGTTTTGAGATGCTGAGAAAAGCAGGATTTACCTGCGGTGACTTTAGTCTGAACACTTATCCGCGCAAGGAGAAACAGTATCTTCCAGGTGAAAAGAATTTCTTCGACCAGTCCATTCAGGAACTTGAGCGTTTCTTCCGGCCGCATAAAGAGGCGGCAGAAAAGGCAGGGATCCGAATCAATCAGATGCATATGCGATATCCCATCTTTGTGCCGCGGGCAGACGAGGAGATGAATGCTTATCTCTGGAATCAGACAGCACCGAAAAGTATGGAAGTATGTCACTATTTCAACTGCAGATATATCGTCATTCATGGATTGAAACTGGCATATTATCTGGGATCGGAGGAATTGGAATGGCAGGAAACGGCCAGATTCATAGATTCCATAGCGCCGCTTGCAAAGGAGATGGGGATTACCATCTGTATTGAAAATCTGTATGAGGGGATAGGTGGTCATATTGTGGAAGGACCATGCTGTAATGCGAAAAAGGCAGTGCAGCGGATTGACCAGTTCAACGACAAGTATGGTGCGGAGGTGCTCGGTTTTTGCTTTGATACAGGTCATGCAAATCTCATCGGGATTGATTTTGAGGATTTTATCACAACACTTGGCCACCGCCTAAAAGTGCTGCATATCCATGACAATGATGGGATCGCTGATTTGCACCAGATTCCGTTTACCTTTACAAGGACGCGGGAAAATCTGCCTTCTACGGACTGGGATGGATTTGTACGCGGTTTGAAAAACATCAGGTTTGACAAGGTGCTGAGTTTTGAGACAGCTCCGGTGCTGACTGCTTTTCCTGAGGAGATGAAACAGGAAGTGCTGTGTTTTATCGCAGGAATTGGCAGGTATTTTAGTACATCCTGCCAATGTGGCTTATGAGAGGTTCCTTACATTAAGCTGGCAAAGATGGAGGCGCCTATGACGGTCATAAGTCCCGCGACGGCAATGGCCAGACTGCTCATGGCGCCTTCGACTTCCCCGAGTTCCATGGCTTTTGCGGTGCCAATCGCATGGGAAGCAGTGCCAAGTGCCAATCCCTTGGCGATCGGCTCCTCTATCCGAAAGACTTTGCACACAAATTCCGCGATGACATTTCCAAGAATTCCTGTGACGATGATAACAGCGACTGTGATGGTCGGGATACCGCCCAGCTCTTCCGAGACGCCCATTCCAATGGCGGTGGTGATCGATTTGGGAAGCAGTGTCACATACTGTTCATGAGTCAGGGAAAACAATTTTGCCAGCAGAAAGACACTGACAAGGCTTGCGAGCACACCGGCGGTGATTCCACCGGCCACAGCTTTGAGATTTCTCCTGAGCAGCGCAAGCTGCTGATAGAGGGGAACTGCCAGACAGACAGTAGCTGGCGTCAGCAAATAGCTGATGTACTTTGCCCCTTCATTATAGTGTTTGTATTCTACATTTAGGAGCAGCAGAACTGCCATGACACAGACTGTCGCAATCAGCAGCGGATTCAGGACTGCCAGCTTGAATTTCCTTCTGATCAGAAGCCCAATCTCATATGCGGCAAGACTGATTACTGCTCCGAAGAAGACCGAGTCTATTAGATATCTATTCATTGTCTGAGTGCTCCTTTCTGCGCTGTTCCCTTCGAATCATGTGCTGCGTAACCTGGCCTGTCACTGCCATGACGATGATGGTGGTCAATATTGTGATGACAGTGACAGGAATCCAGACAGGCTGCAGGGCGGACCAGGAGTCCAGAAGTCCAACCGCTGCTGGAATGAACATTACCGGCATGATTTCGATCAGGAAGTCTGCAGCTTCTTTGACTTGTCCCAGCCTGATGATTCCAGTGCAGAGTGCCGTCAGCATGAGAATCAGTCCATAGACGCTCGCTGGAATCGGAAGCGGTATGAATATGTGAAGCAGCTCCCCGAGAAAGGATATAAACAGGATAATTCCAAATTGTCGCAAGAATTTCATAAATTTATCATCTCCCAACTGGTAGTATTAGTATATCATAAAGCAGACAGCGCAGGATGTCAATCAGAATCGCTCGCGGCCTTGAAGAATTGTAACTGGGCTATAATTCACAGAATAAACACACCTGATTTAAGTTTCGCTTAAGTTTCACACTCTATACTCATAGCATAGAAACAAACAACAGAAAAAACAAGGGGGAAAAGCGATGGCATATCAGGCAGTATTTAAGCGTTATGAGATGAAGTATATGATGACGAGGAAGCAGTGGAGGGCAGTGCTTGAGGCGATGCTTCCCTATATGAAGCTGGATGATTTCGGGCATACAACGATCAGAAATGTCTATTTCGACACAGACAGCTACAGGCTGGTGCGGCGCTCCATTGAGAAGCCGGTTTATAAGGAAAAGTTTCGCATCAGAAGTTACAAGCAGGCAGAGGCACAGGATGAAGTCTTTATTGAGTTAAAGAAGAAATATCAGGATGTCGTGTATAAGCGGCGGGAGTCGCTCACACAACTTGAAACATTGGAATGGCTGGTGCGGGATACGCCATTTCCAAAGGCGACACAGATCGGAAACGAGATTGACTATTTTTTCCAGGTGTATGAGACGTTAAAGCCAAAAGTGTTTTTGTCCTATGAGAGGGAAGCCTTTTATGCATTGGACGGCAGTGATTTCAGGGTGACGTTTGATGAAAATATCCTTGCCAGACAGGAAGAGCTCTCACTTTCAAGGGAAGTGTGGGGAGAGCGTCTCATTGGTGAGGAACAGGTGCTGATGGAAATCAAAACGCCAGCCAGTATACCACTCTGGATGACGCATGTGCTTGCGCAGGAAAAGCTGTACAAAACGTCCTTTTCAAAATATGGAACTGCTTATGAAAAAATAATCTGCGGACAGCAGGCAGAGACGGAAAGAAAGGTTTTTATCGCATAAAATTGGGAGATTCGGGAGAGGTTAACAGAATGTTTGGAAATATTTTTAAGGGATTATTTGATGCGGAGATGGCAAGTGTGATATCGGTGAAAGATTTTATGATTTGCATTATCAGCGCACTTGTTATAGGATTTATATTGTCAGTGGTGTATATGTACAGGAATACATACTCCAAAAACTTTATCGTTACAATCGCCACAATTCCAGCGGTTGCGTGTATGGTGATTATGATGGTGAACGGAAATGTGGGCGCAGGTGTGGCAACAGCGGGTGCTTTCAGCCTGGTACGGTTCCGATCGGCGCCGGGCACTGCAAAAGAAATCGGCGTAATTTTTATGGCAATGGGAGCAGGCATTATCATCGGAATGGGATATATCGCATATGCGTTTTTGTTCGTGATTATTATGGGGGGCGTTGACCTGCTCTATGCACGAATTGACTTTGGCGCGAAGAAACATGCCGCACTGGAACGGACGCTGCACATCACGATTCCAGAGGATTTGGATTATGTGGATGTGTTTGACGATTTGTTTGACCAGTACACAAGCAAGTATGAGCTTGTCAATGTCAAGACCACGAATATGGGAAGCCTGTTTAAGTTAACCTACCAGATCACATTTCGGGAGGCAGGCAGAGAGAAGACATTTATTGATGATGTGCGCTGCAGAAATGGGAATTTGGAAATATCGCTGTCCAATCAGGAAAGCAGTCTGTCAGAGATGATGTAATGAATTGCTATAATACTGTGTGTCAGGAGACGTTAAGTGGTTGATGCGAAAACGCTGTAAAGTGTTTCATGGGAGGAGTAGTATAAAATGATGAAAAAAAAGCAAGGCCGCGTTCTGGCGGTTGTGTTGATGCTCGGTGTGTTTGCGACAGCATGTGGAAATGAAACGGATGTCAATAGGACTGCAGCCGCTGTGGCAGCAGAAGTGGACGGTGCTGCTCATGCAGAGGACAGCAAAAACGACACAAGTGTCACATCTGATGTGGGTGAAACCGAGACGACAATCGATATTTCCAATCTGTTTTCGAACCGCGATTTGAGCGGTGCATATGACAAGTGCGACAGTATCACGCTATCTGACGCGGGATGCACGACGGATTCCAACAATGTTGTGATTGATGGAAGTACCATTACAATTACCGGAGAGGGAGATTACATTGTCAGCGGTTCCCTGAGTGATGGAATGATTATCGTTGATGTGGATAAGTCAGAGAAAGTCCAGCTGGTGCTCAATGGCGTGGAGATAACCTCGAAAACTTCCGCCCCCATCTACGTGAGGAAGGCTGACAAAGTATTTGTGACACTGGCTGACAACACGGAAAATACGCTTGCAAATGGCGGCACATTTGTGGCAATTGACGACAATAATATTGATGCGGTTATTTTCTCAAAGGATGACTTGACATTGAACGGTACGGGGACTCTTATCATTGATGCGCCTGCAGATCATGGCATTGTGTCAAAAGATGAGCTTGTCATTACCAACGGCACCTATCGGATCACCGCTGCATCCCATGGTATGACGGGAAAGGATAGTGTGGCTATCGCAGACGGTAATTTTGACATCACAGCCGGGAAAGATGCCATACAGTCACAAAACGAGGATGACGACACACTGGGATTTGTTTATATTGCAGACGGCAATTATGTACTGAATGCGGGGAGTGACGGAATCAATGCGATCAATGAAATATATATTGCGGGCGGATCGATAGTGGTGGAGCAGTCAGAGGAAGGACTGGAGGCAAGAATCATCAATATCGCCGGTGGAGAGATTGATATTACTTCTTCTGACGACGGAATTAATGCCACCGATAAACGGTCAGAAGCAGCTTCTGCGGAGGCGGTCTCCGGCGTGTACGCAGGTGTGGGGAATGCAGATTCTGCAGAGGAAACAGCGGAGAGAGGGAAGAGCTTTCAAGGCGGACGCGGAGGATTTGGAGGAGGTATGGGCGATACTCAGAGTGACGCGAACATTTATATCTCAGGCGGTGTGATCTGCATTGATGCAGAAGGAGACGGCGTTGACTCAAACGGCTATCTCACGGTGAGCGGCGGCGAGCTTTATGTGATGGGGTCTTCAAATGGTGGAGACTGTGCGATTGATTATGGAATTGATGCGGCCATAAGCGGGGGCCTTGTTGTGGCGACAGGACAGAGTGGGATGGCGCAGAATTTTGGAGCAGAGTCAACACAGGGCAGTATTTTGATCAACACACAGCAGAATGCGGCGGGGAGTGATGTCGTGCTGCTGGACAGCGACGGCGGGGAACTTGTTGCATGGACAGTCAAAAAAGGTTATAATTCAGTTGTGATCAGCTGTCCGGAAATTGAGAGTGGCAGCACGTACACAGTAAAAACGGGTGAGATATCGACTGAAGTAGTGATGGATGGAGTGATTTATGGAGGCGGTTTCGGATTTGGCGGAGGAAGAGATGGCTTTCAAAATGGCGGACGACCAGGGGGAAAACAGGGTTTTGAAAATGGTGAGAGACCAGAGGGAACCTGGGAGCTGCCAGACATTGAAAACGGTGAGAGACCGGAGGGAATGCCGGAACCGCCGGATATTGAGAGCGGTGAGAGGCCAGAGGGAATGCCAGAGCCGCTGGATACTGAGCGTGGTGAGAGATCAAAGGGTATGACGAAACCGTCAGACATTGAGAGCGGTGAGGGACCAGAAGGGGCAGCGGAGCGATGAGACTGTTACTGGCTGAGGATGAAAGGTCGCTTTCCAAGGCGATTGTGACAATTCTCAAGAAAAATAATTACACAGTTGATGCGGCGTATGATGGTATCGAGGCGCTGGAATATTTAGAGTCCAATGCGTATGACGGTGTGATACTGGATGTGATGATGCCGCGCATGGATGGAATCAGCGTGCTGCAAAAGATTAGAAAGGAAGGGAACAGTGTTCCGGTGATTATACTGACAGCGAAGGCGGAGGTGGATGACAAAGTGCTGGGACTTGACAGCGGGGCAAATGACTACCTCACAAAACCGTTTGCCGCCAAGGAGCTGCTGGCACGCATACGCGCCATGACAAGAAACAGCGCCGCGGCCGCACAGACAGACTCCAAGCTGCACTTTGGGAACATCACACTCGACTGTGCGACCTTTACGCTGGCGTCGCCTTTTAATAGCTTTGTTCTTGCAAACAAGGAATTTCAGATGATTGAGCTCTTGATGCGCAATCCGAGACAGATTATCTCGGCAGAGCAGTTTACAGACAAGATCTGGGGTTTTGAGGCCAATGCTGAGAGCAATGTGGTGTGGACCTACATTTCTTATCTGAGGAAAAAACTTGTGGCGCTCAAGGCGGATGTGGAGATCAGGGCAAGAAGGAATGCCGGATATTCTTTAGAAGAAAGTGCAAAGATTTAGAGAGGATATGGAGGATTTCGAATGATAAAAAAGCTGCGTGTCAAGTTTATCATTTTATCGACAATATCGCTTTTGTTATTGCTGGGTATTATTGTGATATCCAGCAATTTACTGACTTACAGAGAACTGATAACGAATGCGGACAAGGTACTTGACATGATAGTCAGTCATGATGAGCGGATGATGCCAGTGCCGCCCTCTGACAAAAAGGAATTCCCGCCGGACAGTACAGATGACCAGCACATGGATTTTTGGGGAAGGCTGGGGCGAAATAAGCTTTCTCCTGAAATTATGTATGAAGCGCGTTTTTTTACAGCAGACCTTTCCGCAGTCGGAGATGTGATCGCGGTGGGAACGGATCGGATTGCCATGGTGGATGAGGAGGAAGCTTTTGCGTATGCTGCGCATGTTTACCGGAAGAAGAGTGACAGAGGATTTATCGGAGAGTTTCGATATGTAAAGCTTTATCAGGACAATGGGAATGACCTGCATGTCATTTTTTTGGACTGTGGCAGAAGTCTCTTTACATTCAGAAATGCACTTTTGACCAATTGCCTGATTTCCTTTTTGGGATTTATCGCAATTTTTATTGTCATAGTTGTTTGTTCTAAGAAAATTGTGAGACCAGTATCAGAAAGCTACGAGAAACAGAAACAATTTATCTCTGTGGCGGGACATGAGATTAAGACCCCCGTTACCATCATTGATGCCGATGTAGAAATACTTGCTATGGAGTTCGGGGAGGAAAACGAATGGCTTCAGGATATCAGTAAGCAGACGAAGCGTATGGCAGCGCTCACCAATGACCTGCTGACATTGTCACGTATGGATGAGAACCGGCAGCAGTTTACGATGATTGATTTTCCGATATCAGACATCGTGGGTGAAACCGTTCAGTCGTTTCAGACATTGGCGCACAGCAGAAACAGAAATATCATAGCGGAGATTGCGCCCATGCTTTCCTGCTGTGGTGATGAGAACAGTATCCGGCAGATTGTGGGAATCCTGCTGGAAAATGCGATCAAATACACAAAAGAGAGCGCGGATGGCAGCAGTGGTACGATTCTGCTGAAACTTGAGAAGAAGAACCACAATCTGTACCTGAGTGTAAAAAACAGTGCGGAGCCTGTCAGCGAAGAACAGCTCAGACATTTTTTCGATCGCTTTTATCGGACAGAACAATCAAGAAACTCGGAAACTGGTGGGTATGGCTTAGGGCTGTCCATCGCAAAATCGATGGTGGAGGCACACAGAGGCCGGATAACTGCATCTGCGCCAGATCGGGAAACAGTGCAGCTTACAGTCATCCTTCCAATGAAATAAGAGAGCAGGGCTAACTTTTTTCCACTTTTTCCAGTGTAAAGATAAATTCTGTTCCGACGCCCTCCGTGCTGATCACATTGATATTTTCATTGTGGGACTGAATGATTTCTTTCGTGATGGAAAGTCCGAGTCCAGTGCCCTTTTTGTCCTTGCCGCGCGAGAGATCTGTCTTATAGAAACGGTCCCAGATCAGCCGAATGCTGTCTTTGGGAATGCCGATGCCGCTGTCTTTTACAGATACGAACAGTTTGTTTGACTTTTCCACGGTTTCGATTTTAATGGAGGAGTTTTTGTGGCTGAACTTGATGGCGTTATCCACCAGATTGTAAAGCACCTGTTGAATTTTGACCATATCTGCATTGACATACATTTCGTCGCCGGTGAGAACTAGTTCGATGGAAATCAGTCTTTCACGGCAGGTTCCCTCGAAGGAGATCGCGGTGTTTTTGATTACCTGATTGATATCAAAGTTGCTCCGGTCGAGTATCATGCCCTTTGTAGTCAGGTTGTTGAGTGTGAGCAGGGAATTGGTCAGTTTGGTCAGGCGGTCAGTTTCATTCAGAACCACACGGATATATTTTTCGTGCATCTCAGGAGGAATCGTTCCGTCTAGCATTGCCTCGAGGTATCCCCGCATCGAGGTGAGCGGGGATCGGAAGTCGTGGGAAATATTGGCCACGAGCCGTTTCTGGTTGTCCTCACTCTTTGCGACTTCGCTTGCCATGTAGGCGAGCGAGGCGGCGAGATAGCCGATCTCGTCCTCGCTGTCAAGCTGAAACTCGTACCGAAAATTACCGATCGCATACTGTTCTGTCGCGTGTGTGATCTTGCGCAGCGGCAGATAGACCATTTCTGTGAAGAAGAGCAGGATTATCAGTGACAGCAGAAAAAGGATAATCAGCGTGATGTAGGATATATTCAGAAGCGAGTTGCAGGAAGTCTGCAGTTCATCGACGGATGCATGGATAACCACATAGCCTTTTACCTTGTATTTGGAGGTAATCGGTGCAAATGCAGATATCATTTCCTTGTCAAACATACCAAAAAAATTTCCTGTCGTATAAAAGGAATTTCCGGTAATGGTAGGGCTGAAGTTCGGAATTGTGACGGGATTCTCAATCTCGGGCGGCGAGCTGGAATCCAGCACGATAAGCCCAGATGGATTTACAATCCAGATTGAGGCATCCAGAAAAGTGCCGATTGCCTCAATCTGGCGCCATACGGATTCGAGCGTAATCTCGCTGTTGTATAAATCCGCAGCGTAGGAGTCAGATATCAGCAGGGCTTCTTTGTATAAAGAGTCGGCGCGCTCGCGCTTCATGTGTTCAAGTGTCATGCTGGATGTAAAAGTAGCCACAACAATAAAACCAAAAAATGCAAAAATAAAATAAGCCAGTACAAATTTTAAATAGAGTGTCCGCTTCAATGCAAATCCTCATTTCTTTTTAAGATATATAAGCAGTTCCTTATTCAGTTAATTCCGAACCTCAAATTTGTATCCAACACCCCATATCGTTGAGATACGCCAGGATTCATGGTCCTTGATTTTTTCGCGGAGACGCTTGATGTGCACGTCAACAGTGCGCGTGTCACCGATATAATCATACCCCCAGATCTGATTGAGCAGCTGGTCTCTTGTGTATACATGGTTTGGCGATGCTGCGAGAAAGTACAGCAGTTCGAGCTCTTTGGGCGGCATTTCCACAGTTTTTCCGTTATATATTACAGAGTAATTGGTCAGATTGATGGTGAGGTCTGGATAGGAAACCTGCTTGGCGTCAGAAGCAGGTTCCGCCGGAGCGGCAGCCTTGTAGCGGCGCAGAACTGCTTTTACACGCGCGACAAGCTCCTTCGTGTCAAAAGGCTTTTCCAGATAGTCGTCGGCGCCTAGTTCCAGGCCAAGTACTTTGTCAAACACCTCGCCTTTTGCAGACAGCATAATAATCGGAGTCTGCGATTTCTGCCGCACTTCGCGGCAGACCTGATAGCCGTCAATGCCTGGCAGCATCAGGTCTAAAAGAATCAGGTCCGGTGCAAATCCATTCATCTCCTGCAGTGCAGATTCCCCGTCATACACAATCTTTGTCTCGAAGCACTCCTTGGTCATATACAAGGAAATCAGATCTGCAATATTTTCATCATCATCAACAATCAGTATTTTTTGTTTGTTAGCCATGTTCTCTTCCTTTATTTTTATTTGCTCAGAAACTGTTAATAAATAACTTGTTAACACTTCCTTAATATTTGTACCTATTTAAATTCCACAATCGTCACTCCGGCATCTCCTTCGCCGTACTCGCCAAGATGGAAGGATTTCACATAGGAAACACGCTTTAAGTGTTTCTGGACAGCCTGCCTCAGCGCACCTGTCCCTTTGCCATGCACGATACGAACGCTGGGAGCGTGGGATAGGTATGCATCATCGAGATATTTGTCGAGCTCCGAAAGTGCTTCGTCCACCGTCCTGCCAAGCAGATTGATTTCCGGGGAGATGGTGGCAGCTTTGGACATGCCGATACTTCCACCGCCGGAGCGTTTGGTGGTGCCTGTGCTGCCATAGCCTTTTTTGTAGGCGGCAGTGCCGGACAACATATCCTCGTTGATCAATACCAAGTCCTTGATATTGACTTTAGAGCGGATAATTCCACACTGGACAAAGAGATCACCCCTGGCATCCGGCTTGGAGGAAACGGTGCCCTTTAATCCCATGGATACGACTTTTACCATGTCTCCGGGCTTAATCTGGCTTGCCTTTAAAATCTTGTGCGTGGGCTTTTCCTGAGGAGAAGAAAGCTTTGCATTTTTTTCTGAAATCTTGTCGCGTACCCTGGTGCGGGCTTTTTCCAAATCCTGAATCGAGGTTTTGCCGGTGTTGGCCTTCTGAAAGCCGCGAATAGTCTCGTCGGCGATATCTTTGGCTTCCTGCAGTATTTTGCGGGCCTCCTCGTTCGCTTCGCGCAGTATTTTTTCCTTCTGCGCATCGAGTCGCTCCTGTTTCTGCTCAAGCTTCTTTTTCAGGGATTCTATTTCGGCCTTGTAGCTCTGGATTTCATTGCGCTCGTTTTCGATTGTGCGTCTGCTTGTCTCGAGATCAGCCAGAAGATCCTCAAAGCTTTCCGCCTCCTCACTGATGTGTTCCCTTGCAGACAAAATAATCTCGTCGGGCAGACCGAGCTTTGATGAGATGGCAAAGGCATTGCTCTTGCCAGGAATGCCGATGAGAAGCCGGTATGTCGGGCGGAGTGTCTCCACGTCAAACTCACAGCAGGCATTTTCCACATAGGAGGTGGTGAGAGCAAATACCTTGAGCTCGCTGTAATGTGTGGTTGCCATCGTGCGGATTCCCTTGTCGTGCAGGTGTTTTAAGATGGCAATAGCGAGCGCAGCGCCTTCAGTCGGGTCTGTGCCAGCGCCAAGCTCATCGAAAATGCAGAGTGAATTTTCATCCGCATTTTTCAGGATAGAGATGGTGTTTGTCATATGGGCGGAGAAGGTGGACAGGTTCTGCTCAATACTCTGCTCGTCGCCGATGTCCGCGTACACTTCTGTAAACACACCAAGCTCGGAACGGTCAAGTGCGGGTATGTGAAGTCCAGATTGTCCCATCAGCGCAAAGAGTCCGACGGTTTTGAGTGACACTGTCTTTCCGCCGGTGTTTGGGCCAGTGACCACCAGGAGGTCGAAGTCTTTGCCGAGACTGATATCGATAGGGACTACTTTTTTCTTATCCAACAGGGGGTGGCGTCCCTTGCGGATGTTAATATAGCGATCCGGGTTAAACAGCGGGCGGGAAGCGTTCATGTCAACGGCGAGTCCCGCTCTTGCAAAGATAAAATCAAGCTTTGTCAGAAGGCGGAAATTGTTGGCGAGCTCTTCTGTGTGCTCCCCCGCAGTGGCGCTCAATCCGGCAAGAATGCGCTCAATCTCTTCCTTCTCTTTCAGGGCGAGCTCTTTGAGCTGGTTGTTTAAATCCACAACGACAGCGGGTTCAATAAAAAGCGTGGAACCAGTGGAAGACTGGTCGTGAACCATTCCTGGGACATTTCCCTTGTGTTCGGATTTGACAGGAATGCAGTAGCGGTTGTTTCGCATCGTGATCACTGCGTCCTGCAGATAAGTACGACAGCTTCCGTTTACCATGTTTGTAAGCTGGTTGTGTATTTTTTCGTTCGTCAGGCTGATGCTGCGCCGGATGTGCCTGAGTGCAGGACTTGCGTCATCGGCGATTTCTTCCTCGGAAATAATGCAGCGGTTAATCTCATTTTGGAGCGGTGTCAGCGGTTCGAGATTGGCAAAATATGCCTGCAGATTGTCCTCAATCTCCTCGTCATGCTCGGAGCGTGCGAAGGCTTTGGCTCTTGTGGCACAGGCAAGAGAAGCTGAGATTTTCAACAGTTCAACGGCTGAGAGGGCACTTCCAATTTCCAGCGATTTGATGCTGAAGCGGATGTCCTTGTTTCCGCTAAAGTGAATCCGCCCGCCTTTTACCAGGCGTGTAAACGCATCAGCAGTTTGCTGCTGTGCTTCCTCGATTTGCCTGAGGTCTGTCATCGGCGTCAGTTTTTGGCACAGCTCCTTTCCAGGAGCAGAGCTTGCCTTATCGACGAGCAGCGTGATGATTTTATGATATTCAAGTATTCGTAATGCTTTGTCATTCATGATTGTTCTCCTTAATAAATCCCCCGGATACCAGTGTCGCTGTCCAGGGTATTCATGTTATATAGCAGCAATACATCCGTTATCTTGTCATGATCGGACAGAAAGGAGGAGGGGCCATCCCTGTAATAGCGGGTGTCAAACACATATATTTTTCTGTAGTGGTGTGCGAGAAAAGGCACGATAGAATTCGCATAGCTGTCCTTGATCAGCATAAGTTCATCCTGCGATGATGCGGCCTTGTTCTCAATTTCGATCAGTGGATGTATATTGTTGAGGAAGAGGGAGTACTTATCCTTTTCCTCCAAATAGTCAAGATTGTACAGGCTGTCGGTCACTTCGCCTGTATCAATGTAGGTGACAGTAAGGTCATCTTCCGGGTTTGTGTATATCGTGATTGTGTCTTTTTTGTGGCTGTAATCGTTCACCTTAGAGTACAGTGTGCCGGCAAAATCTTCTGTGACAGTCTGTGCTGTCAGTGACTCGAGCGATACAGGGGTAAGTCCTTTTGCGTCACAGTATGCAAGATAACCATAATAGGCGCCGAGCGTCGTCCAGTGATGGTCGGTGCGGTAGTAGAGCTGCCCCTGAGAGGCGCCGTCAGAAAGCCAGTCACTGCAGTCGATGGCGGGAATACCAGATGCATCATAGATAGCAGATGCTGTTGCCATCTGATCGGACATGGGAGCATACGTTGGAAGCTTAT
Organism: uncultured Lachnospiraceae bacterium; assembly: GCA_947178035.1. Taxonomy (GTDB): domain Bacteria; phylum Bacillota; class Clostridia; order Lachnospirales; family Lachnospiraceae; genus COE1. Next base: position 32,218 of record CAMWXA010000002.1, read on the forward strand.
CGCTGTATATGGTAACAGCTGTCGGCACCAGCATCAGGTGGATATCAAGCGCTGTCTGGTCAAGTTTTTCATAAAATTTGACCAGTGTGTCAGTGATTCGCTCCGTGTTTTGCGGCTTTGCATAAGGCTCGATGAGATAATCGTCTTCTGCCACATAGATATGGTTGATTTCTTTCCGGCCGACGGCAATCTCTGCCCTGCTCTTTAACCCCACAAAAAAATCCCGCTGCGGAAAGTGGTCGGCGAGCCAGTCATTGATTGAATCTGTGTACGCTCCGTCAAAAACCGCCTTTGCGGACAGCGGTGGGAGTTTTGTAAGATATCTGTTTTCATTTTCTGAAAATTCTTTCTTAGGACTGATAAGAAAACACACTGCCATTGATAATATACCAATACAGATAAGAAATACCACAGCCCTTTTTATTTTAACATTCGTAATCATAGGTGTTGCCCTTTTTAAAACCTGTTTTGTCTAGAAACGGAAGTACAAAAATGGATTGTAGGTGTCGCTGACCATATATGCCGTTGACAGCACAAAGAGCAGCAGAACACTCAAACCAGCCAATGCGGACAAAACACAGCTTTTTCCGCGGCTGAGCGAAGCTGCCTTCCGGCAAAGCCACGGGTATACGGGACAGGCCAATATACATGCGATGACAATCACAATACCATAATTGCCCAGGTACCAGAGGAAGCGTGTGTCTGCCAGTGTATTTGATGCAAAGGAGAAGAGCAGGGTGATATAATTGCCAAGCGCTCCCATATCAGTGATTGCAAAAATCACAAATCCAAACACCACAATCAAAAACGCATAGGTATGCTGGATCCATCGCGGCAGTTTGGCAAGTGCTTTTCCCCAGACATATTTTTCTAACATGAGCAGAATACCATAGTAGACGCCCCATAAAATGAAATTCCAGGATGCCCCATGCCACAGGCCTGTCAGAAACCATACCACTGCAATATTGAGCAGATGGCGGGGCACGCCTTTCCTGTTTCCGCCAAGGGGAATGTATACGTAATCGCGGAACCATGTGGACAGTGAAATATGCCAGCGCCGCCAGAAGTCCGTCACAGAGATGGCAGTCAGTGGATAGCGGAAATTTTCATTGTAGTCAAATCCGAGCATCCGCCCCATTCCGATCGCCATATCACTGTAGGCGCTGAAGTCGAAATAGAGCTGAAAGGTGAAGCAGAGTGCACCAAGCCATGCTGTTGCAACGCTTGTTTCTGATGCGCCGAGAGCGCATATCTCTTCCCATAAAGCGCCTGCCTGATTCGCGATAAGCACCTTTTTAAAGAGGCCTGTCATAAAGCGCAGAAGACCTTGTTCCATCTTATCCAATGTGATGTTTCTGTGATGAAGTTGTTCCTGTATGTCTGCAAAGCGCACAATCGGACCGGCGACCAGCTGCGGAAACATAGATACATATGTGAGGTATGCGGTATAACTGTGCTCCGCTTTCACCTCGCCGCGGTACAGGTCGATGATATAGCTCATCGTCTGAAACGTATAAAAGCTGATACCAACTGGAAGATGCATATGCGGCTGTGCAAACTGTGTGCCCAATAGTCCATTTACGGAGGCGATGACGAAATCGGCATACTTAAAAAAGGCAAGGATGGACAGATTGATACAAATGCTGCAGCACAGGAAAAATGTCCTCCTGCATTTTGTCGTGCCGAAACGTTCCATAAGCCGTCCATTTGTGTAGTCAAGCACAGTGGAAAAGAGCATCAAAAGAATGTATAGCGGCTCTCCCCATGCATAAAAAATCAGGCTGAAAATAAGCAAAATCCCATTTTTCCATGAAAATGGGACCGCATAGTACAAAATCAGGCAAAGCGGCAGGAAGAAAAACAGAAACGGAATACAGCTAAAGACCATGACAATCCTCCGCTAAAATAATCCGCTTTCAATAATATCCGAAATCGCGTCTGCGCTGTCGGATATCACAAGCCATATATAGTTATCCTTCGTCTGAACTTTGCTCTTTTCGACAATCGCAAACTGCTCAGGGATATAATTTTCCATCTCGTTCTTCTTCTCATCGACGACTGTCTGTAAGCAGTTGGTAAGCTCCTCTAAATCATCGGTACTTTTGACTTTCATGATAATGACAGTCTCGGCCTGCGCTGCGTCCTCAGACATGGAAAAGACGTATTCTTCGAGGGCTGCGGCATCAATGCCGTAATAGTTTTCGATAAAGTCATCATCCATGCATTGAGGGGACTTTAGGGACACTGCCTGCCCGATTTCCTGATAGATTTCTTCGATGGATTTTGCGGTCTTTTCGCTGTCTGAATTGGTGCTTTGTTCTGTGTCGTTGGCTGTGGGTACAGTTTTGTCCGAACATCCGGTGCAGATTAGTGCGGCAGCCGCGAAAGCTGCCATAGTCTTTATGTATTTTAATTTACGCATAATTGTTATCTCCCTTTTGTTGATTGAGAAGTGTCTGCTTCTAATATCGTTTCCATTTTGGATTTACTGTCTTTGGTTTCGGTTTCTGTACTTGGAACGGTCTCTGTCTCACTGTCTACACCTGTCTCTGATTCCACTTCTGTTGATGCAGACTGCATATTTGCATAGTTAATGAGTTCGGACTCCCACAGAGCATAGGCGGTGTTGGAGAGATGTACATAACCGTCGCTGCAGTACTGCTTATCGAGATTTCCCTTTCCGTCGGATAGGAGTGTACACAGATCAATATACCCCCAACCGTTTTCTTCTGCCATTTCCTGCAGCAGGATATTGTACTGAGCGATGTTTTCATTGTTCAATTTTCCTTTGCCTTGGTCTGACAGTGTGTAAGTCACGCTGACAATATGAATCTCGATGTCTGGCGAGGTCTCTAGTATCTTGTCAATAAGCGCTTTATACTGGTCGCGTGCACCCTCCAATCCAAGGATGCTGATATCGTTCATGCCTAGAAGGATAAAAGCACGCTTGCTGCCAATGAGCGGGACTGCATTCCACACCTGATATTTTTTCCCTTTGTACATGGGATGGACGCTGTCGCTGGTGACAGGCTTCATGGCGTTAAAGGCCGAGTAGCTTCCCACTGCCAGAAACTGGATATTGTGCACATAGGATTTCTGCTTGGCACTGTAATTTCGAAATCCGAGCATAATGGAATCGCCGATAAAGACAGAGTCGCTGTAGTATGCTGCGAGTTCCTCGTCAGTCAATTTGGGCGTTTCGGATGAGTCTGCTGGATTTTCTTTTGTCACATTTTCTTTTGATAAATCTTCTTTTGATAAATTTTCTTTTGATAAATCTTCCTTTGATGAAGATTCTTTTGTTGTGGCTGTTTCTGTTTGTTCATCGCCGGGTGCTGCATACACATATTCTCCCGTATGATTGCCGAAAACAAGCATTACTGTAAGCATAGCACACAAATAAGTTCGTTTTTTCACTATTTTTTTCATATATTTTCCTCTTTATCGTCTGTGTTGATAAAAATATTCTTATACAAAGGATATTCTAACATTATTTTTTTATTACTACAAGGGATTTTTGCGTAGTAGGGATGTGAAATTTTTGTCAAAATTCAAAAT
>CAMWXA010000003.1 GCA_947178035.1 uncultured Lachnospiraceae bacterium
CTATAAATATATAACAGATTTTATCTGTTGTGTGTTTACTTCTTGATACCGAGAAACGTTTCGCGAAATTTTTCGCAAAGGAGACTTCAATGAAACATATTATCATTGGAGCGGCAGAAAAATACAAGACAATTCTGCCCCGATTAGTATCGGACAAACCGGATTGATATCCGGTCGGGTAGCAGTTACCCCAATCAATTAGTTTACTATTAATCAGTGATAAGGCGTATCAGTCTTACCACGAAGCAAAATGGAGGAATTTTAACATGGCTCGTATTGCTGGTGTTGACTTACCAAGAGAAAAACGTGTAGAAATTGGACTGACCTATATCTATGGGATTGGTAGAGTAAGTTCAAACAAAATCCTTGAGAAGGCAGGTGTAAATCCTGATATTCGTGTCAGAGATTTGACAGATGATGACGTTAAGAAGATTAGTGCGATCATTGATGAGGAGTATATGGTTGAGGGTGATCTCAGACGTGAGATTGCGCTGAACATCAAGAGACTGCAGGAGATAGGATGCTATCGTGGTATCCGTCATAGAAAGGGACTTCCTGTTCGTGGTCAGAAGACAAAGACAAATGCCAGAACAAGAAAAGGACCCAAGCGGACCGTAGCGAATAAGAAGAAATAAAATCTGAAGGGTTCGCTTTGCGGACAGCAGCGAAGAAAAAAAAGTAGCGTAAAAATGAGATGAATGAGAAAGTAGGTTAGTTTAAAATGGCTAAAAAAGTTACCAAGAAAGTGACAAAAAAGCGTGTAAAGAAAAACGTTGAACGGGGACAGGCACATATCCAGTCATCATTTAATAATACAATTGTTACATTGACTGACAATGAGGGGAATGCACTCTCATGGGCAAGTGCTGGTGGTCTGGGATTTAGAGGTTCAAAGAAATCTACTCCATATGCTGCTCAGATGGCAGCCGAGACAGCTACGAAAGCAGCTTTGGTACACGGCTTGAAATCTGTAGATGTTATGGTTAAGGGACCAGGTTCAGGAAGAGAGGCAGCGATTCGTGCGCTCCAGGCATGTGGTCTTGAAGTGACCAGCATCAAGGATGTTACCCCAGTTCCGCATAACGGATGCCGCCCGCCAAAGCGCCGCAGAGTTTAGTGCGTATTTTAGAATGTTAGAATGAAAAGTGGCATGTATGCGCCAAACCGGATGCGTTTTGTGCGCACAAATTTAGGAGGATAAAAACATGGCAGTAAACAGAGTTCCTGTACTTAAAAGATGCAGATCTCTTGATTTGGATCCTGTATTTTTAGGATATGATAAGAAGTCAAAAAGAAAGTCTGCTAGAGCTGGAAAGAAAATGAGTGAGTATGGATTACAGCTCAGGGAAAAGCAGAAGGCAAAGTTTATTTATGGCGTACTCGAGAAGCCTTTCCGCAATTATTATGAGAAGGCAGACAGAATGAAGGGGATGACCGGTGAGAACCTTATGGTTCTTCTCGAGAGAAGACTTGACAATGTTGTCTTCCGCATGGGATTTGCCAGAACAAGAAGAGAGGCAAGACAGGTTGTTGGTCATAAGCATGTGTTAGTAAACGGAAAGTGTGTGAATATACCTTCCTACCTAATTAGTGCCGGTGATGTTATTGAAATCAAAGAGAAGTCTAGAAGCTTACAGAGATATAAGGATATTGCTGAGGCAACAAACGGCAGATTAGTTCCAGAGTGGATGGATGTTGACCAAGAGAGCTTCAAGGGCACGATCAAAGAGCTTCCATCACGTGAAGTGATTGATGTTCCTGTAGATGAAATGCTTATTGTCGAGTTGTATTCTAAGTAATTCGCTGGTAAGCAGGGATAAGAATTTAACAGTAGGAAGTGCGCGCAGGTGTACTTTCTATTGTTGCACTTATTAACACGCCCATTAAAAAGGAGGGTATTTACAGTGTTGGCATTTGATTTTGACAGTCCAAATATTGAAGTGGCAGAAATCTCTGAAGACAAAAGGTATGGTAAGTTTATAGTAGAGCCTTTGGAGAGAGGATACGGAATTACACTGGGGAATTCTCTTAGAAGAATTATGCTTGCTTCCCTACCTGGTGCAGCTGTAAGTCAGGTTAAGATTGACGGTGTTCTGCATGAGTTTAGTTCGATTCCAGGAGTGAAGGAAGATGTGACTGAGATCGTCATGAACCTCAAGAGTCTGGCAATCAAAAATAGCTGCGAGACAGATGAAGTGAAAAAGGCAATTATCGATTTTGAAGGTGAAGGCATTGTCAGGGCATCTGATATTCAGGTTGATCAGGATATAGAGATTATGAATCCGGATCAGGTGATTGCGACATTAAACGGTGGCAAGGACAGCAAGCTTTACATGGAAATAATCATTACTAAGGGTAGAGGCTATATCAGTGCAGATAAGAATAAGGGTGAAGATCTGCCAATAGGCATTATCGCAGTGGATTCTATATACACTCCTGTAGAGAGAGTAAATGTTACCGTAGAAAATACCCGCGTAGGTCAGATTACTGACTATGATAAGTTGACATTAGATGTATATACGGATGCTACACTAGCACCAGATGAGGCAGTCAGTTTGGCAGCGAAGGTGCTGAGCGAACATCTGAAACTTTTCATCAATCTTTCAGAGAATGCAAAGAATGCAGAAGTAATGATTGAGAAAGAAGATGATGAGAAGGAAAAAGTGCTGGAGATGAGCATTGACGAACTTGAATTGTCAGTTCGTTCTTATAACTGTCTGAAGAGGGCAGGAATCAATACGGTCGAGGAGTTAACAAATCGTACATCTGAGGATATGATGAAGGTTCGCAACTTAGGACGCAAGTCTTTGGATGAAGTATTGGCGAAATTGAAAGAGTTAGGCTTACAGCTCAATCCCATTGAAGACTAGTCTGCTTGTGGATGAAAGCGACAGCCTGATTGAATACGCAGATGCGGTAATGCCAAAGTGTTCGTGTCTGTGCTCAAAGATGGAATATATTAATTAACATTTGATAAGTAAGTCCGAAGAGCGTTGTCATTTGTTCCACCAATTGAGGGTAGCCTACATAATGTCAGTATCGAACTGCATTTTGTGGGTGATGTGTCCTCACAATGAAAGGAGCCTATTATGGCAGGATATAGAAAACTCGGAAGAACATCCGATCAGAGAAAGGCATTATTAAGAGGCCAGGTTACAGCATTGCTTGCAAGCAAGAATGGAAGAATCATTACAACAGAGGCAAGGGCAAAGGAAGTTCAGAAGATTGTAGAAAGTCTTATTGCATTGGCTGTAAAGGAAAAGGACAACTATGAGATGGTCAAAGTTACAGCTAAGGTTGCCAGAAAAGATAAGGATGGCAAGCGGGTGAAAGAGGAGAAGAATGGCAAGAAAGTTACTGTCTATGACGAGGTAGAGAAGGAAATCAAGAAAGATCTGCCTTCTAGGCTTCATGCGAGAAGACAGATGCTCAAAGTATTATATACAGTCAAGGAAGTTCCTACAAAGAATGCTGGCAAGAAGAGAAATACAAAGGAGATCGACCTTGTGGCAAAATTGTTTGATGAAGTAGCACCAAAGTATGTTGGACGTAACGGTGGATATACAAGGATCGTCAAGATTGGTCAGCGTAAGGGCGATGGCGCTATGCAGGTAGTACTTGAGTTGGTATAATGAAAATTTTTTGGCGCTCCCATCTTTTGGGAGCGTTTTTAGCATAATTTGAGATTAATTTGGTAATCATTCAGAAGTATAGGAACTTTAATTAATGGAACCCCATATTTCTGAATGATTATCTAAAAACAGGTAGTCTGTACACATGAAATGTATTGGGTAGTTGAGAGGAATATGTGTAATATGACAAGAAGAGAGGCGTGTTATTTTTTGGGAATTCGGGAGGATGCTTCTGAGGAGCAGATCAAGAGAGCATACCGGTATAAGGCGAAGCTGTATCATCCTGATGCGAACCCGAATGTAGATACAAAAGAATATTATATCAAAGTGCAGAGGGCTTATGAGTATCTGATGAGCAACCCTTATATGGTTTCTGTGTCGGGTGTTTCGCCCACTGCTGCAGCAAACCCAGCAGCAAATACAAATATGCATTACCATAATTCATATGGCAGACCGACCGGAAATACGATGTACAATAATCCGTTTGCAGCAAATTTTATGGGAACACATGCTGCCAATACAAGTTACTATGGCGCGCAGACTGTCAATGCAAGACCTACGAAGGTTTATGCCAGTACAGCTACAGCAAAAGCCAGTTATAAGAAACAGAAGGAAAAAGAGAAGGAACATGAAAAAATCCAGAAATGGGATGAAGAATATAAGAGCAGCAAGAGACGACAACGACAGGAACAGATGTATGGAAAAGAGTACACGGACAGGATGACAGGGACTTCTAAGAGTAAGGAAGAAGAAATTCTTGAAAAGATACGGGCGATATGGCTTGCCGAGACGATCAAAAGACAGATTGAATGGGACAAGGAACACAAGGAAGCAATGCAGCGCAGAAAACTTTATCAGGCGTTTATGCAGCAACAGATACAGGATGACGATGGGAAGTGATGGGGATGGGACTAATCAAGGTCAAAGACTTGATATATGAGTATATACGACGTGACGAGGAAGGGAACGTGGAGGGGATAACCACGGCTGTGGATGATGTCAGTCTCGATATCAATCAGGGTGATTTTGTGGCGGTATTGGGGCATAATGGTTCTGGAAAATCGACGCTGGCAAAGCATCTGAATGCCATTTTATATCCCACAGAAGGGACTGTCTGGGTGGATGGAAAGGATACTAAGGATGAGAAGTCCGTGTGGGATATCCGCCAGACAGCGGGAATGGTCTTTCAGAATCCAGACAATCAGATTATTGGCCAGATTGTTGAGGAGGATGTGGGATTTGGCCCTGAGAATATGGGAGTGCCTACGAAGGAAATATGGGAGCGTGTGGAGGAAAGCCTGAAAGCAGTAGGGATGTATCAGTTTCGGAAGTTTTCACCCAACAAACTCTCCGGCGGACAGAAGCAGAGAGTATCGATCGCCGGTGTAATAGCCATGCATCCAAAATGTATCGTCCTTGATGAGCCGACTGCGATGCTGGACCCGAAAGGACGCAAGGAAGTGATACGGGCCGTCAGGGCATTGAATGATGTGGAGCGCATTACAGTGATACTGATCACACATTATATGGAGGAAGTGATCTATGCCGATAAAGTCTATGTGATGGACAAAGGAAAGGTCACGCTTCAGGGGACACCCAGAGAAGTATTTTCTGAGGTGGATCGGCTAAAGGAACTTAGGCTGGATGTGCCACAGGTGACTTTGCTGGCGCATGAATTAGAGAAGGAAGGCTTTCCCATGCCAAAGGGTGTGCTCACGAATCAGGAGTTTCTGGAAGCACTCGACCAGTGTATTAGCGAGGTGGGATAACAGAATTTAGAGGCAGGTAGAAGGAGAGGGTGGACGATATGCCAATCATATTGGATAAAGTAAGTCACATATATGGAGAGGATACCGCGATGGCGGTGAAAGCTTTGGACAATATCAGTCTGGTGATACCAGACGGACAGTTTATCGGACTGATTGGCCACACGGGTTCTGGCAAGTCGACTCTGGTCCAGCACCTCAATGGACTGATGAGGGCAACTTCGGGGAATATTTATTTTAATGGAGAGGATATTGACGCAGACGATTTTGACAAGAAGATGCTGCGCAGCAAAGTCGGACTCGTGTTTCAGTATCCAGAGCATCAGCTTTTTGAGACAGATGTTTTTGCGGATGTATGTTTTGGTCCCAAAAATCTGGGATTGTCAAAAAAAGAAATTGAACTGCGTGCATATGAGGCATTGAAGCTTGTAGGGCTTGAGGATGACTATTTTTATCAGTCGCCTTTTGATTTGTCTGGCGGACAGAAACGGCGTGTTGCAATAGCGGGGGTTCTTGCCATGAAACCAGAAGTATTGATTCTTGATGAGCCGACAGCTGGACTTGATCCCAAGGGACGGGATGAGATTCTTGACCAGATTTCCAAATTGAAAAGGGAAACAGGTATTACAGTACTTTTAGTGTCTCACAGTATGGACGACGTGGCGAAATATGTAGATAGGATTATTGTCATGAATCAAGGGTGTGTTATGTTCGATGATGCGCCAAGGGAAGTGTTCAAACATTATGAGGAATTGGAAACAATTGGACTTGCAGCACCACAAGTGACTTACATAATGAAGCATCTTCGGGACCATGGCTATGATGTCAGCGATGAGATTACTACGATTGAGGAAGCCAGGGAAGAAATTAAAAGCTTCTTTGCAAGATTTGCGGCTGCGCGAAAGGAAAGATAGGTGACGGAATATGCTTAGGGAGATCACATTAGGACAATATTATCAGGCGGATTCCGTAATACATAGACTTGATCCCCGGGTGAAGCTCGGGACAACAGTTTTGTTTATCATTTCCTTGTTTGTCTTTGATGGAATCTGGGGTTATGCGGTGGCGGCACTGTTTCTTGCACTTGTAATTAAACTGTCAAAAGTACCATTTCGATTTATGATAAAAGGAATGCGGTCGATTGTTTTTCTGTTATCGATCACAGTGATTTTTAACTTATTTCTGACTCCGGGGGAACCGCTTGTACAGATTTGGAAGTTTGGCATTACCAAAGAAGGGCTTCGGCTTGCGGTTCTATTGGCGATACGGCTTGGCTTTCTGATTATTGGCTCATCGGTGATGACGCTCACGACAACGCCAAATCAGCTGACGGATGGGCTTGAGAAGATGCTGAAGCCATTGAACAGGATTAAGGTACCAGTGCATGAGATCGCCATGATGATGTCGATAGCGCTCCGGTTTATACCGATTCTGATGGAGGAGACAGACAAAATTATGAAGGCGCAGCTCGCCAGATGCGCAGATTTTGAGAGCGGCAATCTGATCAGGAAGGCCAAGAGTCTTGTGCCGCTTCTTGTGCCGCTGTTTATATCAGCGTTTCGGCGTGCAAATGACCTTGCCATGGCGATGGAGGCACGCTGCTACAGAGGGGGAGAGCACCGCACAAAGATGAAGCCGCTTCACTATGCGGGAAGGGATTATATTGCTTATATCATTGTGGTATGTTATCTCGTTGGAGGAATTGCGGCAGGGAAATTGATACCAGTATTGTTAAGTAATATTCTGGCTTAAGCCGATAGACAATATACTATGCATGAAAGGGGTATCTGCCGTAATAAGCCGTGGCAGAGAGAGCACGTTAGGAGATATTTTGAATGAAAAGAGTAATGCTTATCGTTGCCTACGATGGCACGAATTATCATGGATGGCAGCTTCAGCCAAATGTGACAACGATTGAGTCTGTGCTCAATGAGACATTGAGTGGTCTTTTAAAGGAGAATATAAAAGTAATCGGAGCATCCAGGACGGATACTGGCGTGCATGCGCTTGGCAATATAGCGGTGTTCGATACACAGTCAAGAATGCCGGCGGAAAAAGTTTCCTATGCATTGAACCAAAGACTTCCTGATGATATTCGAATCCAGTCATCGAGGGAGGTGCCGCAGGATTTTCATCCGCGGCGGCAGGACAGCAGGAAAACCTATGAGTACAAGATATGGAACAGTGCATTTCCGATGCCGGTATACAGACTCTATTCTTATTTTACATATGTGCCGCTTGATATAACACTCATGCAGAAAGCAGCAGAATATTTGAGAGGGGAGCATGACTTTAAGAGCTTTTGCAGTGTGAATACGGCAGCCGAATCGACCGTGAGAACGATCTATGACATATCCGTGGACAGGATTGGAAGCCAGATAACCGTACGGGTGACAGGTTCCGGTTTTTTATACAATATGGTTCGCATTATAGTGGGAACGCTGATGGAAGCGGGGAAAGGCAATCTGCCTCCCGAGAGGATGGAGAAAATTTTAAAAGCCTGTGACCGGACAAAGGCAGGACCGACGGCCCCAGCATGTGGGCTGACATTGGTAAAGTATGATTTTGAAGAGGAAGCGTAGAAAATTGCAAGCATAGGGGGGCAAAGGCGTAAAGGGCAATGGTTTTAGGAGGTTCGTATGGAAAACAATGAGTTTGATGAGAAACAGCAGGCAGAATTAGAAGACTTTGAGGAAAGGCAGAGACGCAGCTATGAGCGTGGGAAGAGACTTGTATATCTGATTGCAGGACTGAATTTATTATCAGATATTGTGTCAATTTTCCTTTCGCATGACTTTAATCTATTCAATTTTATTATTCACTCCGCATTGTCCATTGCGTTGATTTATGGAGTAACATGGGTGCGTTATTTGTATGTTGTATCGGGAATATTGACAGTTTTGTTTACGTTAATGGCATTGCCTGAGTTGGTCAGTCTCATGCAGTTTTCTGCGGATTCTGGATTTTATCTGCTGATGTTGCTGCTGATTGCAGGTTATGCGTTGGTGATGGTGATAATCCTGTTGTTTAATAACAACGTGAAGGAATATATGTACAGGAAGAAAAGTGAGCGGCAATGAAGTTACTGTTACGTTACTTTTCACACCTGCGCCAAAGTAGTGGGAATCATGCGCCAAAATGCTTGCTCTTTAGCATTTTGTGTGCAAAATCTGTTATAATTCACACCTCAATAGCATATAGGCTAATAAAAACTGGCGTGGGTGTGAAAAGTAACACTGTTACAAGTGCGGTTAAAATTTGGCAATTTAGGTCTTGACACACCAGGAACCGTATAATATAATAATTCAATGTGGCGACATGCAATTGTACAATATCAAAGCCCCGATATTTGCAGAGATGTCAGCCAGGTATCTAGGTGACTTGTAAGTCTTCAGGGTGCGGTCCGGACATTCCGCATCGAAGGATTAGGCAGGAATAACCATCAAAGGAGAGCCGACAGGCTAAGTATATGGAGGTAACATAATGAAAACATTTATGGCTAGCCCAGCTACAATTGATAGAAAATGGTATGTAGTAGACGCTACTGGCATGACATTAGGACGCTTGGCATCAGAGGTTGCAAGCGTATTGAGAGGAAAGAAGAAACCTATTTTCACTCCTCATATTGATACAGGTGATTATGTGATCATCATCAACGCCGAGAAGGTTGCAGTGACAGGTAAGAAGCTTGATCAGAAGGTTTATTATCATCACTCAGAGTATGTTGGCGGTATGAAGTCAGCGACTTTGAGAGAGAAGATGAACAAGAGGCCGGAAGAGGTGATTGAGCACGCGGTTAAGGGGATGCTTCCCAAGGGACCTTTAGGACGTGAAATGTACAAGAAACTCTTCGTATATGCAGGACCTGAGCACAAGCATGCAGCTCAGAAGCCTGAGACATTGACATTTTAATCAGTGTGATAGATAAAGGAGGAAATGAAAATGGCAAAAGCAGCGAATGCTTCAAGATATTATGGAACAGGTAGAAGAAAGAAATCAATCGCCAGAGTATATCTGACACCGGGTACAGGCAATATCACGATTAACAAGAGAGGGATTGATGAGTATTTCGGTTTAGAGACACTGAAGGTGATTGTTCGCCAGCCTCTGGCAGCTACAGATACTGTTGACAAGTTCGATGTGCTTGTAAACGTAAAGGGCGGCGGCTATACAGGACAGGCCGGTGCGATCAGGCATGGTATCTCCAGGGCTCTATTGCAGGCAGATTCTGATTACAGACCAGTGCTTAAGAAGGAAGGATTCCTGACACGTGATCCTCGTATGAAGGAGCGTAAGAAATACGGCTTGAAGGCAGCCCGCCGCGCGCCGCAGTTCAGCAAGAGATAATCTGTTTGTTTTATTGGAAATGGTTATATGATATAAACTGATTGAGATGTTTTTCGTGAGATGTTTTGAAAGAAATAATCTGTGCGGAAAACATCTCTTTTGTTTATAGGAGACGACGGGAAAGGGATTGACTTTTGTGCTTTAAAGTGTTAAAATCTTTAAAGCTGTAATGCTATAATGAAGTTAGAATTGTAAATAATCAGTGTAGGAGAAGAGGAAAAATGAAAGAGATTGTTAGTTTGATGGATTATCGTTCAAGCATCAAAGTAGTAGATGCAACGTTGAGAGATGGCGGGCTGGTGAATGATTTTTATTTTACAGATGAGTTTGTCAGGGCATTGTATGAATCCAATATCCGGGCTGGCGTAGATTATATGGAGATGGGGTATAAGGCATCAAAAGAGATGTTTGATGAGAGTAAATTCGGCAAGTGGAAGTTTTGCGACGATGACGATATTCGGGAGATTGTAGGAGACAATGATACAAATCTCAAGATCGCAGTTATGGCAGATGTCGGGAGATGTGATTATAAGAAGGATATCGTCAGCCGATCAGAGAGTCCGATTGATCTGATTCGTGTTGCGACGTATCTGAATACAATTCCAGCTGCGGCAGACATGATTGAGGATGCCAAGAAAAAGGGTTATGAGGTAAGCTGTAATATTATGGCAATATCCAGCGGGCAGGAGAGCGACCTGCGCGTGGCGCTTGACATTCTGGGAAAAACTTCTGCAGATGTATTTTATATCGTTGACAGCTTTGGTTCCTTGTATCCAGAGCAGATCGCGCGTATTGCGGACACCTATATGGAGTTTGCCAGCAAATATGGGAAACAGCTGGGCATACACGCACACAACAACCAGCAGCTTGCATTTGCCAATACCATTGAGGCTGTTGGAGACGGTGTTGACTGGCTTGACGCTACGTACTTTGGCATGGGCAGAGGGGCAGGAAACTGTGCGATGGAGCTGCTGCTCGGCTTCCTGCGCAATCCAAAATACAATAATTACTATGTGATTCAGTTTATTGAAAAATACATGAATAAGCTGAAAGAGGACGGCATTGTATGGGGCTTTGATCTTCAGTACATGATGACTGGACTGCTAAACCAGCATCCGCGGACTGCAATCCAGTTCACGAAGGAAAAGAGAAGAGATTACTCTGAATTTTATAAGGAAGTCGTTGCACAGGACTAACCTGTTTTGGACAAGCCGCGGTTAACTGCGGCTGTTTCATTTGGCAGTCCATTTCATGAAATACCAGAAAGGAGAGAGGAACATCGTGTCTGGAACAGACAGAAAAAAGGCGCTTGTTACAGGGGCATCAAGGGGAATCGGAAGGGCGGTCGCATCGATGCTTGCATCATCAGGGTATGATTTGTATATGACTTGTCACAATAATAGAGAGTTGTTAAACAGTCTGGCAGAGGAACTTCAAGAGCGGTATGGAGTGACATGTAATTGTTATGCATTTTCGATTTCTAATGAGGAAAAGGTAATAGCGATGTTTCAGGACATCTCCTATCTTGATGTTCTGATAAACAATGCCGGAATTTCCTATATAGGGCTTTTGACGGACATGACTTACCAGGAGTGGCACGAGATAATTGATACCAATTTGAGTGCGTGCTTTTTGACATGCAGGTGCGCTGTGCCGGAAATGGTGAGGCGCCGCCGGGGAAAGATTATCAATATTTCTTCTGTTTGGGGAAATGTCGGCGCGTCGACGGAGGTGGCCTACGCGGCGTCAAAGGGCGGGGTCAATGCGTTCACCCGCGCACTTGCAAAGGAATTGGGACCTAGTAACATTCAGGTAAATGCGATCGCCTGCGGAGTGATTGACACAGATATGAACAAATGTTTAGATGCTGCGGATATGAAAATGCTGGTACAGGAAATACCAGCTGACCGGATCGGGCGTCCGGAGGAAGTGGCGGAGCTTGTAAAGGTTTTGTGCACAGGAAATGAGTACCTGACAGGACAGATTATAACGTTAGATGGAGGTTGGACATGATGGAGAATAAAATATATGACTTGCTGATAATTGGTTCAGGACCAGCGGGAATGGGGGCGGCAGTCTATGCAGTGAGGGCCGGGCTGGAGACTGCAGTTGTTGACAGAAGCCCTGTCAGCGGAGGACAGGTACTAAGTACGTATGAGGTGGATAATTATCTGGGGCTTCCAGGATTGAGCGGAGGAGAGCTGTCTGACAGATTCAGGGAGCATACAAACCAGCTTGGCGTGGAGTTTATCACTGCTGATGTGCAGGGGATTGTGGAGGAACAGACGCGATATACAGTCCAGACAGATAAAGAGAGTCTGACTGCAAAAACAGTTATACTTGCGACGGGAGCCTCTCATGCCATGCTTGGTGTGCCGGGCGAGAAGGAACTTGCCGGGATGGGCGTATCGTATTGTGCCACCTGTGACGGCGCATTTTATCGAAAAGGTACTGTCGCAGTTGTTGGCGGCGGCGATGCTGCCGTGGAGGATGCCATTTTTCTTGCTGGTATTTGCCAGAAGGTTTATCTCATACATCGGCGGGATCAACTCAGAGCAGCAGACAGTCTGCAGAGAAGGCTGTTATCTCTTGAAAATGTTGAGATAATTTGGGACAGCGAGGTAAAAGCGATTTTGGGCAGTGAAGAAGTAGAAGGCATAGAGCTCTATCATAATAAAAGCGGCGAACGCAGCAGACGAAATGTCAGTGGAGTGTTTGTGGCTGTGGGTGTTATTCCGGCTACAAGTGCTTTTCAGGGTTTTGTGGAAATGGATGAGAACGGATATATTATAGCAGATGAAACCTGTGTGACATCACGTGAAGGCATATTTGCAGCGGGAGATATCAGGAAAAAGCCAATGCGTCAAATTATTACGGCAGTAGCAGACGGAGCCAATGCAGTTTATTCGGCACAGGAATTTCTGAATGACAAAAAAAATTGAAAAGTTACGAAAATATTTATTAATGCTTAAATAGTCGAAAATGCAATAAATGCAGTCGAAAACAGCAGAAAAGGAAAGAAAAATGCGATAAAATGGCGAAAGTTCACAAATTGTTTGGTTGAAAAACAGCATTTTTCGTGATGGAAGTGCATTCGTGTGCAAAAAGATAGCTTGACAATTGTGATAGAATGTGATAATTTATTTCATGGATGTAATAATTCTGTAATAATTATTGCAAATATGAAACATTGTAAGAGAAAGCGAGCTGTTCAGAGCGAATAAGAACAGTTATGATAACATCACATATATCACACATTGGAGGAATGAACATGAACAAGTACGGCGTAAAGGCAGCGGCGTGTGCTCTTGTCGGAACACTTTCGCTATCCGGTTACCAGATGACACTTGATGCAAAGATTCATAATTCATCAGATGTACCTGCAGCAGGGGTTGCAGTTGTGTTGGATGACAGTAGCACAATACAGGATCTTCAGGTGGAGGTTGTTCAGAACATAGCGTATCTCGAAAGTGCATCCGGTTTGCAGCCCAATATTGTATTGGCATCCGAAAGAGCAGCAGACGGCAGGAAGGTTTCAGAAGAGTCTGCGCAGACATCCACTGAAATGGCTGAGGAGACTTCGGAAGATGACAGTATAGAAGAAGTACCACAGGAAACAACAGAAGAATCATCAGAACAGACAACATCCAGTGAAGAAGATTCGGAATCGGACACATCCAGCGAAGAGACAGAAAACACAGAGAGTACAACAGAGGATACAACGGAAGATAATTCCGACGACAGTGATGATTTTCAGACAAGCGCAGGGTTTTCTGCCACGGACATCTATGATGACCTTGAAGTGGATGCGGAATTAGAGGAGGAGACCGAACTTGAGACTGAGACACAGGAGGATGGCCAGGATTTCTCAGGACTTGTCATTGCCAGAGTAACAAACTATGTCAATGTCAGAAGCCTTCCAAGTGAGGAAAGTGAGATTGTCGGAAAGCTGTATGATAAGTCTGTCGGTGAATTTATTGAAGAAGAAAATGGCTGGTACAAGATTGTATCAGGAAATTGTACTGGATATGTCAAGGGTGAGTACTGTGTGGTAGGCGAGGAAGCAGAGGCCCTTGCAAAAGAAGTAGGAACTACATATGCAGTCGTAAATACAACAACCCTTAAAGTTCGGAAGGAGGCAAGCACAGAATCCGCAGTACTTGGGCTTGTTCCCATTGAGGAAGAACTTATTGTAGTCGAGGAGCTCGATGGATGGGTTAAGATCGCCATCGAAGAAGGTGATGGTTTTGTTTCAAGAGATTATGTGAATCTGAGAACTGATTTTGTACATGCTGAGTCGAGAGAAGAAGAAGAGATAAGACTTGCCAAGGAGGCAAAGGCACGTGAGGAAGCGAGAGCTGCTGCAGCGGCGACAGAGGCTGAGAGAGCACAGAGACAAGCAGAAGCACAGGCGCAGCGATCTGAGGCAAATCAGGCAGCAATAGAGGTAGCAAGAAGTACAGCGGCATCATCAGAAGGAAGTGAGATGGGTAAGGCTGTTATTGACTATGCGACACAGTTTGTGGGAAATCCGTATGTATATGGAGGATCAAGTCTTACAAATGGTACAGACTGTTCTGGATTTGTTATGAGTGTATATGCCAATTTTGGAGTGAGCCTGCCACATTCTTCTTCGGCATTGAGAAGCCAAGGATATGATGTCGGAGGACTCAGCAATGCACAGCCAGGAGATATTGTGTGCTATTCAGGTCATGTTGGTCTTTATGTCGGCAATGGACAGATCGTTCATGCCAGCACATCTAAGACTGGAATTATTATTTCCAGTGCATCATATCGAAATGTATTGACAGTGAGAAGAATTTTCTAGTGTATATCGATTCTAAGGTGGATAATAATTGTTATCCACCTTTCTATATTTCCTTATTCATACTCAGACACTTGCAGAGGAAATAGGCCGCGAAGGCGGGCACAGATTGCATGGCGGGCAGGGAAAGCCGATTTCTGCCTGCGTATCTTCCCGTCCGACTGCTTAGAAAAAAATGCACAAAAAAGTAGGTGGATTTTTTCATGATGCAATTGTCATTTTTTAATACGTTCACAAGTTATCCACACAAAAAAAAGATATAAGCGGCGACAAATAGACTTATGCACCGAGTTATCCACAATATCCACAGATATGAACGGGCTTTCTTGTGGAAAACATAGGGCTGATAAACGAAAAAATGTTTTGTTAAAATACACGAAAATTACATTTTTCAAAAAAATTCATCATAAATGCATTGACATTAGCAGATTTTTTAGAGTGCTGAAAAATGTCTAAAAAAATCCAAAGAATTGAAAAATATTTATAATATTTGCCAAAAAATATTGGAAAAAAAATAGGGATATGGTATAATCAAAATACAATTAAGGTGACATACTTAATTGCGAAATTAAGTGCGAAGGGATGTGGACAGAATGAAATTTATTATCAGCGGTAAGAACATTGACGTAACGCCTGGATTAAGGGCAGCAGTTGAGGACAAAATCGGCAAGCTCGAGAAATATTTCACACCAGAAACGGAGGTACACGCAACATTAAGTGTTGAGAAGGAGAGGCAGAAGATAGAGGTCACCATTCCTGTGAAAGGAAATATCATTCGTTCAGAGCAGGTGAGCAATGACATGTATGTATCAGTCGACCTTGCAGCAGAGGTGATTGAGCGGCAGTTAAAGAAATATAAGAATAAGTTTAGGGCGGATCAACAGGCTGGCGCAGCAAGTTTACGGACTGATTTTATAGAAAATGATTATGCTGTGGATGACGACGAGGTACGGATTGTTCGTACCAAAAAGTTTGATATCAAACCGATGTATGCAGAAGATGCATGTGTTCAGATGGAACTTCTTGGACATGATTTCTTTGTATTCTGCAATGCGGAGACGGACGAGGTGAATGTCGTTTATAAGCGTAAAGGAAACACCTATGGTCTGATCGAACCGGAAAACTAAATAGTAATTGTGGACAGGCACCAGGTAATGGTGCCTGTTTTACTGCTATCTGCGTTTCGCCGGCACTGAAGGGCGAAGCGATTGCGTGGTTTGGTAGTTATGATTGTGAGCGTGTGTACATATAATGAATAGATAATATATTGATATGGTGATTGTGTGAAAAATAAAATAATGACATGCCTCATTTTGATGACGTTTGTGTTGGCAGCGGGGATTTTTCTGTATGAAAATAAGACTCAGGAGGTCAGCCAGACCCAGGATAACTTTATTAAGTGGGTGGATTTTAATGCATCAAAAGAAGCCTTAAAAAAGGCCTGTCTTATGGACATAGAATCATATGAGTCGGATGTACATCTTGACTGGATTACACTGCTCGCGTATGCTGCTGTGCGCGGAGGCGGAGAATTTAACAGCAAATCGACAGGCTATATTGATGAGATCGCAGCAAAGCTTACATCAGGAGAGATAACAGAGGATGCGCTCAGCGAAAAATATCAATACTTTTCCTACTATTATAAAGCGTACTCCGCGGTGCTTGGAGGGATGCTTGGCGAGTACGAGATCGAGGACGAGAGCGGCACATATCAAAAGAAATACGGTCTGAAAGCATTTTCGCCGATTGCAGCAGGTTTTTCTTATCAGGATTATGATGATGACTCTGATAAAATAGGACTAAATCAGAAAGCTCTTTTGCACTTCGCCGGAACGGAATAATGGATTTTTTCGCCATTTTTCAGACACACTCTAAGATAAGCAGCTGATATCTCTGCAGTTTGATATTACCATTCTGCAGAACAGGATTCTCATAATTGGACAGCAATACTTTTTTGATTGTTCCCGGTATCGGCAGAATTGTCTCTGTGGATTTTGCGTTGTTGATAACCAAAACGCTCTTATCGTCCAGCCTGCGCTCGTATCCGATGACACCCGGCTCTGATTCATAGACTGGGGTGAATTCGCCGTAGAGGAACAGTTCCTGAAATTCATCAGATTTTCGGAGGGATATCATTTTCTTGTAGAATGCATACAGGGAATCAGGATCTTTTTTCTGTGCGTCATAGTTTATCTGTCTGTAATTGGGATTGACCTGGAACCACGGATCTGCGCTGGAAAATCCGGCGTATGGCCCGTCGTTCCACTGCATGGGCGTTCTTGCGTGCTCCCGTGTTTTCAGGTTAATCTGTGCGAGTGCTTCGGCCTTGGTCATTCCGTTTTGGAGATATTCGTCATAATGGATAAAGGTTGAGGGATCTACAAATGCTTCGATGCTTTCTTTTGGGTAGTCCATCATGCCGATCGCTTGTCCCTGGTAGAGAAATACGATTCCGGGCAGGAAGAAATTGATGCCGCCCACCATGGACCTGCTGTAGAAATCAATCTCCTTTGCCGGAATCAACCGCTCTACAATGCGCGGGAGATCATGGTTCTCTAGGAAATTACAGAGAATTCCTTTTCCTTTTATGGTATCCTGCCTTGCAAACAGACGTTTTTTCAGCGCATCAATCATTTCCACTGGCTTGTCTTTCCACTCAGCGGAATTGACGTGGAACTTGGCGTGGCAAAAATCAAATATTGTGGAAAAATAACCGTTTTCGCCAATAAAATCCGAAAGGACATCAGCCGGAAGATCGTCGTCGACTTCACCGATTGTCATGGCATCATAGCGCTTGAAAGTAGTTTCCTGCAGTTCGCTCAGAAAAGTGC
Source organism: uncultured Lachnospiraceae bacterium (assembly GCA_947178035.1). Taxonomy (GTDB): domain Bacteria; phylum Bacillota; class Clostridia; order Lachnospirales; family Lachnospiraceae; genus COE1. Next base: position 17,402 of record CAMWXA010000003.1, read on the forward strand.
CAATCCCATCGACATTGCTGAAATAGGGAAAGCCGTTCACGTAACCATCCGCGCCGTCGGAAGGCAGATTCTGGTATGTGAAGTCCTTTTTCAAGTGGCTGATCGCATCGACGCGAAACCCCCTGATTCCCAGATCGAGCCATCTGTTTACCATGTCATAAATCTGCTGCCGCACAACAGGATTTTCCCAGTTGAGATCGGGCTGCCATTTCGTGAAGAGATGGAGATAGTAGAGATTGGTATCTTTGATCCACTCCCATGCGCTGCCGCCGAAGATAGAACGCCAGTTGTTGGGCTCCTTTCCGTCTTTTCCCTCCTGGATGATATAATATTTTCCGTATTCCCCGTCAGGGTCTTCCAGTGCTTTCTGAAACCATGGATGTTCTGAGGAGGTATGGTTCACGACCAGATCCATGAGGATCTTGATTCCGCGTTCTTCTGCTTTTGCAATCAGTTCCCGGAGATCATCCTTACATCCAAACATGGGATCAATCTCGTCGTAATCCGAGACATCATATCCGTGATCTTTCATCGGGGATTTGTTGACAGGGCAGAGCCAGATGACATTGATGCCCAGGTCAGCCAGGTCATCCAGATGTGCCGTGACCCCCTTCAAATCACCGATACCGTCTCCGTTCGTATCCTGAAAGCTCTTGGGGTAGATTTGATACCCGATTGTGTTGTGCCACCATTTCTTTAACATGTTGTGTTCCTCCTCGTTTTGGAATTTATTTCTTATTTTGCTCTTTCATCTGTCGTTCCTGCGTCGGAATTGAAAAAGTAATCATCGTGCTCTCATTTAAAATACTGTTTATCTTGAGTCCGTACTCTTTCCCATAGGTCAGCAGCAGCCGTTCATGAACATTCTTGAGCCCATATCCGTCCGACTGGGTCTGTGTCAGCAGCGGAAGCTTCTCTGGTGGTATGCCAAGTCCGTTGTCCATGATGGTAAAGTGGATCAGGTCATTGACTTGCGTGACAGTGAGGAAAAGGACTCCGCGTCTGGTGCTGTTGGGCAGAATTCCATGCATGATTGCATTTTCCACCAGCGGCTGCAGTAATAGATTGGGAATCTCCCGCTCTGGCAGAGGCTCATCAATCTGATAAACGACATCAAATAAATTATCGTTTAAAATAAGCTGAATTTCAATATAGGATTTCACATTTTTTATCTCATTGGAGAGCATGGTTTCGGCTTTCCCCTTGTTTAAGGTAGTTCGGTAAAAGGTGGACAAAAGCTGCGCCATCTGACTAATCTCTTTCTGGCTGTTTACGAGGGCCTTGCTGTTTATGGCGGAGAGGCAGTTGTAGAGGAAGTGCGGATTGATCTGGGCCTGCAGCGCCATAAGCTGGGTTTCTTTCAAAGTGATCTTGTTTTTGTAGTCTTCCACTACCAGACGATTGAGTTTCTGGATCATATACTGGAAACTGTTGGTCAGTTCGCCGATTTCGTCCGGACAGTCGTCGTGGATATGGACTGTCAAATCCCCCTCCTGTACTTTGTGCATTGCTGAAAGCAGCAGATTTACCTTCTGGGCAAAAAAGTTGGAAAGAAGACCGCTGACGGTATAGATCAATATAAAGCATATGATAAGTATGATGAAAACAGTGACTGCCATCTTGTTTGCGGGCGCGGCCAGCAGGACAGAGGGTTTTTCCAGTGTAATCACCCAGCCGTTGCTGAGGGGACTGCTGATTTTTGCTGTCCAGCCATCGTCCGGATAACTCATATTGATAATTGAATCATCTGTGTAATCGTAAAAGGTTTCGTCGGTATCTGCAATCTGTAGATGATAGTCATTAGAGATATCAGTGAGCACACTAAATAATTTTTCAGGCCGCAGCCGGATACAAAGGCTGTGTCTGGAGAAGGAAGTGACATATTTGATATATGGATTGGGAACCTTTCGGAATAAGCACAGATATCCGTCCTGATCCATGTGCCAGACCGGTGCAGCAGTATCGTCCAGCGAGGCATACCAGCTTTCTGACTCCAGGTCAGAGATAGGGCGGAGCTGTTTTCCGTGATACAGGTCTGTGCGGTCTACATACAGGGTAATCTGGGCAATTTCGGGATATTGCACAGATATGTTGTCAAGCAGGACATCGTATTCATAGTTGAGCATTTCGAACTTTTCGATGATGCCTTGGTTTTCTTCCGAGGAGACATTGACAACAATTTCTGAGAGGGCAAGGTAAGTGACCAGGTTTTCATAAAGCCGGACTTGGTAATCCAATGAGTTGTATGCCGTGTCTATAGCGGAGGAAAGCGCATCCTGTTCCTTGTCCAGCAAGAGGTTCCGCGTCTGATAGTAACAGAAGACTCCCAGTGTAATCAGCGGAATGACACCTGCCAGAATACAGGTTAAAATCAGTTTATTCCGGTATTTCAGGTTCAGATAGATGTTCAGCGGGTGCCTTGGCAAATGTTTCATAATGATTCCTCCTGCCGGTATTTTTCTGGTGATTTGCCAAAGTATTCTCGAAAACTCTGGCAGAAGTAAGAGTAGTTGGAATATCCTACGCTGGCGCCAATGTCAATCACCTTACGGTTTGAGGTGCGCAGAAGATCGCTGGCTTTTTCCATACGCACCTGACGGATGTACTGTGACAGACTTTTTCCGGTGCTTTTTTTAAAAAGTCTGCTCAGATAATCCGGGGTAAGATAGACCATGGAGGCAAGCATTTCCACAGAAAGATCGTGGTTGTAATTCTTGTTGATATAATCCTGTGTGGAGATAATTTCCCTGCGGATATCAATCGTGGATACAGTGTCATAGCTTTTTATGATCTTTTCTGCCATGGACTGGATCGTACCGATAATCTCCAGAATATCCTGCTGGATGTAGAGCTCTGTGATCAGAGTATCTAAGGATTCATCATTCTCATCTGTCAGGAATGGATACATCGTAGTGATCAGATTAGAGAAGACAAACTTCACAAAAATCTGGGACTGGTTTGCTGGTTTTCGGTATTTTTGAAAAAGCAGGTCCAGATTTTTTAGGAGACTGCCGCTGTCTTTATCATATAAATTCCGTTTGATCATGGACAGAAGCGTATTGTCATCCGGTTCTTCAGGAGTGTTACCCGGCATATTTGTATAATCAAAAGAAAAAATACGGACCTCAGGATTCCAGAAACGCTGTTCCATCTGTTGTTCTGCGAAGGTGTAGGCATCCGGCAGATTGGAATAACCATTTACCGGATGGCTGACCGAGAGGTAGCATTCTGTCTGGAAATTCTCTGTGATATAAGTGTGTAGTCCGCATCCGAAGCTGTGGGCGGCTTTATGTTCCCGGCGCAGAAAGAGCACTGCCTGTGTGGAGGATAGACTCAGCGTTTCCATGTCAGGCAGCATCTCACTGCGGAGCTTTTCGTAGAACACGGTATAGTTTCGCTCAAGAAAATGAGGCGGAAGCTCCAGCAGTATCACTTGATGAAATTCATCCAGCAGACGGATAATTTCTGGTGAGATCTCCGCCGGAAGAGTTCCGTTTATACAGCACTGCAGTGCATATTGAAGCATGTAGGACTGCTGTGTATCCTGGCGGAGCCTGGAGTCTCTCTCCTCCGTCAACAGATGAATTACGTCTTTTAAGGTTGCTTCCAGTTCCGTGGGCACTACAGGCTTTAGAATGTAGCTGACTGCGCCCAGCGTCATTGCGGTGCGCGCATACTCAAATTCTGCATAACTGCTGAAAATGATCGTCTTGATTCCGGGAATTAGTTCGGAGGCCTGTCTCGCCAGTTCAAGACCAGAGGCAGCAGGCATCCTGATATCTGTGAACAGAATGTCAGCAGGCCACTCTTTTAAGAGTTTCAGGGCTGTGGAAGCGCTCTCAGCTTCTTTTAATTCCAACGGCAGACTGGAAGATTTTATCAGATAACTGATGCATTCCCGCTCTGTACTTTCATCATCTACAATAAGCATTTTGTACATATTTAACTCCTTTGTTCGTGAAAAAACATTCATGTTCTATAAAAACATACCATTATTTTTGATATTTTCAAACATTTTATATAAAAAAACCGAAAATCTGATATGTTTTTCGGAAATTTTATATTTGATAAGAATAAAAATTTTGTTATCGTTAAATTAACACAATACATGCATGTTTGTTACGTTTAAAAGCAATTAATTACAGTTAAAAATTACATAATTTGGAGGGAAAGAAATGAAAAGGAAAACTCTTGGCCTGATGCTGGCAACAGCAATGATCGTAACATGTGTGACCGGATGCGGTAAGTCAGACGAGGACTTCACAGCAAACATGAGCGATGATGAGAAAGCAGCGTGGGAGGCAGCCGCAAATGATCCTTATGGCAAATATCCTGAGCTGGTAACTTATACGACGGGGTATGTTCTGACTTCACAAGGAGCAGATACCTTATCCGGGACTTCGTATGAAAATGATACACAGACAGACAATGCCTATACAAGATATATCAGAAACCTGATCAATGTGCAGAATGAAAATACGTTTGAGGCGCAGGCCGGTGATGATTATGATCAGAAGGTCTCTCTTGCGATTGCTGCCCAGGATATACCGGACATTATGCATGTTGCGGATTATTCCACACTGGTGGAGCTTGTGGAAAATGACATGGTCGCCGATTTGACAGATATTTACAATAATCTGGCATGTGATACAGTCAAGTCATCTTATGAGAGCTATGGGGCGAATAACCCTCTGAACGCGGCAACCTTTGACGGCAAGATTATGGCAATTCCAAAGACACAGTTGAGTGACGGCCAGGACTTCTTGTGGCTGCGCAAAGACTGGCTGGATAACCTTGGATTGGAAGAGCCTTCCACAATGGATGAAGTTGCTGATGTACTCAGGGCTTTTATCGACAATGATCCTGATGGTAACGGTCAGGCGGATACAGTAGGACTTGCAGTGCTGCCGACTGTATATGGCGGCTATCCAAACAATCATTTCGGTGTGGATAACATTTTTACTGCATTTGACGCATATCCGGAGGTATGGATTAAGGACAGTGAAGGCAAGGCAGTATATGGATCGGTACAGCCTGAAATGAAAGATGCCCTGCAGCTTCTGGCTGACTGGTATAAGGAAGGTTTGATTGACAAGGAATTTACGACACGTACAACAGATGATATTGTTGCACTGATTTCCGGCGGACAGTGTGGTGCTTATATTGGTCCGTGGTGGTCTCCTTTTAATCCCGCACAGACAGCTTCCTATGCGAATAAGGATGCGGAATGGGTAAATGTGAGCGCACCAGTAGGATCTGATGGGAAGATCAACGCGATCAACACAAAACCGTATGCTGGTTTCGTAGTGGTGAGAAAGGGTTATGAGCATCCTGAGATTGCTATGAAGATTGTGAACATTAACTCTGAGTATGCAAAACAGGATACGTCCGATGCAGCCAATGAAATTATGGAGAATCAGACGATTGCATACTTTAACTGGCCGCTGTACTGTCAGGTACAGCCTGGAAACAATGCAGAGATTATGACTGCCAATGTGAAAGCAGTTCTTGATGGCAGTGCTGATGTTTCCACACTGGATACAGAGGAGCTTGGTTATTATGAGGCGGCAGTCCGCTATCAGGATGCAGTGGCAGCAGGACAGAAAGCAGATTCCGCAGATTACTCCCAGTATATGTCCCGTCTGGTGGCAATCAATAAATTTGCAGAGGAGCCGGCGAACTTTATGACACCGTCCTATTTTGAGACATCTGAGACGATGAAAACCAAGTGGGCGTCTCTTGAGAAACTCGAACAGCAGACCATATTAAAGATTATCGTGGGAGAAGCAGATATGTCCTCTTTTGATGAGTTTGTGGCAAACTGGACTTCTGCGGGAGGTCAGACAATCACAGATGAGATCAATGAAGAACTCTCTGCAAAATAGTGATAGTGAAACAGTAGAAAAACATAAAGAAACATAGAAATGGAGGGGTTATATGAAGCAGGATAACAAAGCAATGACTGCCGGCGGGGGGAAAACACAGTTTGCAGGCAGGGAAAAGAGAATGTTTCATCTGATGATGATGCCTGGCATGATTATGCTGTTTCTGTTCGTTTTTGTACCACTGTTCGGTTCTTTGATGGCATTCCAGAATTATGTTCCGGCGAAGGGGATTTTTGGATCAAAATGGGTGGGATTAGAAAACTTTAAATTTATTTTCAGTCTTCCCGATAGCCGCCAGGTGTTTGTCAATACACTGGTGATTGCGTTTGCAAAGCTGATATTTAATATTATAGTTCCTGTTTTGTTCGCGATATTATTAAATGAGATTACTGTTGGCATCTGCAAGAAATTTTTCCAGACAGTTGTCTATCTGCCGCATTTTTTATCGTGGGTAGTGCTTGCAACGGTAGTTACCAACATGTTTTCTCTTTCCGGTCCCTTTAACGCTGTAGTTACGGCGTTTGGGGGAGACGCCATTCAGTTTTTGGCGGACAATAACTGGTTCCGTAAAGTTATTGTAGCGACGGACGTGTGGAAGGAGTTTGGTTATAATTCTGTCGTCTATCTGGCAGCCCTGACAGGTATTGACTTAGGGCTTTACGAAGCGGCGTCAATCGATGGAGCGAACCGTTTTGAGCAGACACTTCATATTACCCTGCCCAGTCTGATGCCGACCATTATACTGATGACTGCACTGAATCTTGGAAATATTCTGAATGCAGGATTTGATCAGATCTTTAATCTCTATAACCCGATCGTATATGAGACGGGCGATATCATTGATACATATGTTTACAGAATCGGTATGGTAGAGAGACAGTATAGTATCGGTACAGCAGTGGGATTGTTTAAGTCTGTTATCAGCTTCCTGTTGATCATGGGGGCGAATAAAGGGGCAAAGAAGCTTACTGGAAGCGGTATCTTTTAAGGGGGGATGAATTATGACGAAGAAAGTGAATTACAAAAGAGTGATCTCTCAGGTAATCGTGTGGATGGTAGTGATTATCCTTACTTTGAGTTGTCTGCTTCCTCTGATTAATATGCTGGCGATTTCCCTCAGCGGAAGCGATGCAGTTGCAGCAAATGAGGTTGGATTCATTCCAAAAGATTTCACGATTGTCACTTATAAGAAGTTGTTAGAAGACGGGCAGTTTTGGAAATCGTTCCTGATTTCCGTTGAGAGAGTGATTTTAGGACTGATTATTAATATGTTTTTTACGGTAAGTATGGCATACCCGCTTTCCAAAAGTAAGAAACGATTCCCGGCACGTGAGATTTACATTAAGTTTGTCATTTTTGCAATGCTGTTTTCAGGTGGAATTATCCCGCTGTTCATGGTGGTAAGCAATCTGCATCTGACAAACACCATCTGGGCGCTGGTACTTCCTGGAGCGGTGCCGGTATTCAATGTCATCCTGCTGATTAATTTCTTCAAGGGTGTGCCAGAGTCATTGGATGAGGCTGCCCGAATTGACGGGGCCAGCCCGATTGAGATACTGGTGAAAATTTATCTGCCAGTATCCCTTCCGGCATTGGCGACGGTGGCTCTGTTCTCGATCGTAAACCACTGGAATGACTATTTTTCCGGATTGATCTACATGAGTAAGTCGGCAATGTATCCTCTGCAGACTTATATCCAGCAGCTTACAGTGGATATCACACAGGTGACGGACGCAGAGCAGCTCAAGCAGATGGCATCCATGAATAATCGGACTTTCAATGCGACAAAAATCGTAGTGTCCACAATTCCATTGCTGATCATCTATCCATTCCTGCAGAAATATTTTGTTTCCGGTATGGTCATCGGTGCAGTAAAAGAATAATAAACTAGAAAACCAGAAAACTAGAAAACTGGAAATAAGAAAGGCTCCTACTATTGTGCAGGAGTCTTTTTCACAGCAAAGAACAAATGTAGAGGAGAAGGCTGGATATGGCAATTTCGGTAGAAAATAATGGCAGATTGTTTAATCTCCACACAAAGGACTGTACATATCAGATGTATGCAGATGAATATGGCGTTCTGCTGCATACGTATTATGGGAAGAAAATCGATGGGGAGAATCTTGTGGATTTGATTTTTCAGGCAGATGTCGGCTTTTCGGGAAATCCGGAAGAGACGGTAGGGAATCGGGAGTATTCTCTGGATTGTCTTCCGCAGGAACTGCCTTCCGATGGAGTGGGCGATTACCGGGAGAGCTGCGTTTCCCTGCTGCATGAAGACGGCAGTATGGCGGCGGATTTTCGCTTTGAGAGCTATGAACTGTTTCCGTTGTCTTACACGGTGGAGGGGATGCCTGCGCTCTATGACAAGGAGGACGAAAAGGGAGAGACACTCGTGATCACGATGCGCGAGAAGGCTTCCGAAGTGGCGGTGCATTTATTTTACGGCGTATTTGAAAAGGAAAATATAATCACCAGGACAGTCCAGGTGGAAAATCGTGGCGAGAGTGAAGTTGTGCTTACCAAGTGTCTTTCCGGCTGTCTGGATTATCAGTTCGGAGAATATGACCTGATTACCTTTGCAGGCAGGCACACCATGGAGAGAATACCTGAGAGAAACCGGATACGGCGCACAAAACTGGAGGTGGGAAGCCTGCGGGGGACCTCCAGTCATCAATACAATCCATCCATGATTGTATGTGCACCGGAAACGACAGAGGACTTCGGGGATTGCTATGGCTTTTGTCTGGTGTACAGCGGCAACTTTACGGCCTGCGCCCAGAAGGATCAGAGAGGACAGACAAGGGTGCTGATGGGAATCCATCCGGAAAAGTTTTCCTTTCGTCTGGGAAAAGGGGAATACTTCGCCGCGCCGCAGCTGATTTTAAGCTATTCTGATTCAGGACTTTCCAGGTTGTCCCAGCAATACCATAAGATTCTGCGGGAGCATATGTGCCGGGGAAAGTATCAATATAGCAAACGCCCTGTACTACTGAATAACTGGGAAGCGACGTATTTTAATTTCAACAAAGAGAAGCTGGTTTCTCTTGCAGAGCAGGCAGCAAAGCTGGGGATTGAAATGTTAGTGCTGGATGACGGGTGGTTTGGCAAACGTGATGATGATAACAGTGGTCTGGGAGACTGGTATGTCAATGAGAAAAAGCTTGGAGGCAGCTTAAAAGAATTGGGAGACAGAATCCACAATCTGGGGATGAAATTTGGGTTATGGTTTGAACCCGAGATGATTTCGGAGGACAGTGATCTCTACAGAACACATCCGGACTGGGCGCTGAGGATACCCGGCAGGGAGCCGAACAGGGGCAGGAATCAGCTGGTGCTGGATATGAGCCGTGAGGATGTGCGCAATTATCTATTCGAGAGGCTTGCCGATCTTCTGGAACATGCACCGATCGATTATGTAAAGTGGGATATGAACAGAAGTATATGTGATATTTACAGCTGTCAGTATGCCGGCAGCAGGAGTGGAGAAGTATATCACCGCTTTGTGTTGGGAGTCTATGATTTGATGGAGCGTCTGCTTCAAAGATTTCCCGATATTTTGCTGGAAGGCTGCAGCGGGGGCGGCGGACGTTTTGACGCGGCGATGCTGTACTATTCGCCGCAGATTTGGTGCAGTGACAATACAGATGCGGTGAATCGGTTGGAAATCCAGTATGGTACTTCTTTCTTTTATCCGGTGAGCAGTATGGGAGCTCATGTATCGGCTGTTCCAAATCATCAGACTGGAAGGGTTACATCGTTTCGCACAAGAGGTCATGTGGCGCTTTCGGGCAGTTTCGGGTATGAGCTGGACCTGAATAAGATGGCAGAGGAAGAGAAAGCGATGGTGAAGGAACAGATCGAAGATTTCCATAAATATTATTCCCTCACACATGAGGGGACGTATTACAGGCTGACCTCGCCAGGGGAGAGATTCTGCGCATGGGAGTTCGTGGACGAGGAGAGGAATCATGCATTACAGACACTGGTTATGACTTCTGCCGAGGGGAATCCGCTTCCAGTGCATACTGCTGTCAAGGGGCTCTCCCCGGACAAATATTACTGCTGTTCGGTAAATGGTCAGGTTCACAGCGGAAGGACATGGATGGGCGCCGGGCTGACATTGCGTATGGTGCCAAAAGAGTATGAGAGTATTCTCATTGAATGGAATGTGGTAGAAAAATAATAGGAGAGAATGGTTATGGAAGCAATCGATAAAGCATGTACAGAGTCAGATACAACAGTAAAGTGGCAGTATAAACAGGATGGCGTTTTTGCGTTGTTGTGGGGGGATATGGTTGTTTTGTCTGGTTATGCGAGAGCATACCATGTGGATGGCAGAATGATTGACACTCGAACCGCAGTACTGAAAAAGAGGGAAGAAACTGCGGATGAAAAGGGAGAGATCCTTACGTTTGAGGCAGAAAACGGTTTGCGCCTGAACGAGTATTTGATGCTCTCAGAATCAGGGGTACCTGTGGTTTCCTGCAGTCTCTCCCAGCAGGACGGACAGGAGGTGGAGACGAACAGGCTTCTTCCGCTTGTCGCGGAGGGACTGGGGGAGAACGCCCCGAAAATATGGAAAAGTATCTGGAGTAAAATGTTATTGGTTCCTTATGACAACACGATGTGGCTGCGCTATGAGGCACAGCCGCTGCGCGCAGGGAGAAAGAGCTATGATTTGACAGTATTGTTTCAAGAGGATAGCAGGGAGGGATTGTTGATTGGGGCAGCAGATTTCTCTATCTGGAAAAATGCAATAATCTGTTCCGGGACAGAAGCAAAGAGTTTTTTGGTACAGAGCGGTATTGCGGACGAAGGAACCCATGATAGTGTCATGCACGGAAGTGTGGCAGGAAAAACGGTGGAATCCTCCCGCTTTTATGTTTTGTACGGTTCAGATTACAGAAGGCTCCTGGAAGCTTATGGTGATTTGCTGGAAACAGAGCAAAAGCATCTGACATGGACAGAGGGGGTGCCGTTTGGCTTTAACAGCTGGGCAGGGCTTGCATTTCGGCTAAATGCGGACAACTATCAGAAAACAGGAAAGTTTTTGCGGGAAGTTTTACAGCCTGCAGGATATGAAAACAACGGCTGTACTTATATGAATCTGGACGCGGGATGGAGCGTCATCTCTGAGGACAGGCTTGTCTCCTTAGTTGAGGAGATGCATGAAAACGGACAAAGGGCAGGTATTTATGATTCGCCGTTTGCTTTCTTTGGCAAAGATGCAAAGCAGGAGATTCCAGGTGCGCCAGGACATTGTTTTGAGGAAATATTGCTGATGGATTCCAACAATAAACCAGTCACGAAGGTCGACGGGGCGATTCCTTTTGATGTGACGCATCCGGTTTGGAGGCAGCAGATGGAATGGAAATTGTCACGTTTTGTGAAATGGGGCTTTGATTATGTGAAACTGGATTTCATGACACATGGCGGCATGGAAGGCTGCCATTATGACAAATCGGTTCGCACCGGCAGACAAGCGATTACAGCGGGATATACATTTATTGCGAAATATCTGTCACAGGAACGGATTGGAAAGCCGTTTTTTATCAGTCTTTCCATTGCGCCGCTGTTTCCCTGCGGTTTTGGGCATGCCAGACGATTTTCGTGTGATGCGTTTGGAACAAACGAGGATGTGGAATATGTGCTCAATGCCCAGACATATGCATGGTGGCAGAGCGGAAGGTTATATCAGTTTAATGACCCGGATCATATCTGTCTGCTGAAGGGTGTTTTTACAGACAGAGACAGCCAGGAAGGGGAAGCCAGAGCGCGGTATACATCGGCAGTTATTGCGGGGACGGTGATGATGCTCAGCGATGATTATGAGAGGCCGGAAGCGCGCAGGCGGGCAGAACTGCTGGCATCAAACCATGAAGTAAACGCATTGGCAGCATCAGGGGTATCTTTTTGTCCGGTGGAGGCAGGAGGCGCCTCCGCATCTGCAGCCTTTACAGCTGTGGTAGATGGGAAACAATGTCTGGCAGTGTTTCATTGGAAGGAGGACAGTGCAATCGTGCAAGTGGACTGCAGGCGTGCCGGGATCCGCCAGGGTGTCCGTTACCGCGAACTGTGGAGCGGCGGGCAGATGCAGGATGTGGACGGTGTGATCAGCTGGATGGCACAGGGATGTGATGCGATATTGTTAAAAGAGATTTAATGTTTACGGTTAGGAGCGAAGACATGAGTGAAGTATTAGTATTGCTGAACAGTATTGACAAGGTAAAAGAGTTTGTCTCGATTGTGACAAACTATGAGGAGGACATGGATTTGATCAGCGGAAGGAAAGTAATAGACGCCAAATCCATCATGGGTATTTTTTGCATCGAGCTGTCAAATCCAATTACGCTCAGAATCCATGGAAAAAACGAGAATGCGGAGGAGATTATGGATGCAATCGGAGCATATGTGGTAGTATAAATCCTTACTTTTCAGGATCACCAGGCAGCTCATGATAATGCGCCACAATGTCTTTCATAGAGATACTTTACAGTATGCTTTTCCCTATTGGGCATAGGGGAGAGACTGATGGATACAAAGACGCCGGAAACCACACCCCGGATACCGGGCAGCCGGCCGTACAAAACGGCGGGGGCAGCAAGCCTGGTTTCAAAAGCCGCAAAAGATGAAAAGGATACTGGAGCTTAAAAGACTGCGATTTAGAAAGTCTTCTTGAATGGAACCTTTGGTTGGATTCAAGAAGACTTTTTTATTGTTTCAACAGTTCCTGATATTTTGGACATAGGGACAAACTGTGAAATCATAATATAGATAGAAAGAGGAGGAGCTGTAAAGCGTATGAATCTGCAGGCATTAACGACTGCTGATATAGACACCATGCAGGCGGCTGCGCTAAAAACTGTTGACCGCAGTACCCTGAGGGATATCAGAGATGTGAAAATTGATACCACGCTGTCAAAAAAGGAGCGTTTTTTGGATTATGTACGCCAGATTGGGAATCCCTATTGTTATTGTTATGGCAAGTATATCGTAAAAGTGCGCTTTTCTGATACGGACGCAACACTGGAGGACAGGATGCTCTCCTATCTCCGTTCAAGATGCTGATTTGACAGCCGGTTAAAAATATACCTGAATAGTCAGGAGAGAGTTTATGAAACAAGACGAGTATGATTCTGGTCAATCTAAGGTGCCAACGGTGTGGAATGCCTGCGGCTATCTTCGTCTGTCACATGAGGACGGCGACAAGGAAGAAAGCAACAGTATTACAGGGCAGAGAAACCTGATTCGTGATTACTTCAGCCATCATTCGGAAATAATTGAGTGCGGCATGAAAGTTGACGATGGATTTTCCGGTTCCAGTTTCGAGCGTCCCGCCTTTCAGGAGATGATGGCCGATGTGAAAGCGGGAAAGATAAACTGTATTGTGGTAAAAGACCTTTCCCGTTTTGGCAGGAATTATCTGGATGCGGGGGAATATATTGAGAGGATCTTTCCCTTTTTGGGAGTCCGGTTTATCGCTGTCAACGACAACTATGACAGCCTGCGCAGCCGTACGGAATCTGATGAACTGGTAATTCCGTTTAAAAACCTGATTAACGAGGCATACTGCCGTGATATATCAGTAAAAATCCGCAGCCAGCTTGAGGTGAAACGCAGGCGCGGCGATTTTACAGGTGCTTTTGCTGTCTACGGATATGTAAAGGACCCCAATAACAAGAATCATTTACTGGTCGATGAATTTGCGGCCGATGTGGTGCGTGATATTTTCCGCTGGAAAATGAAAGGGATCAGCGCCGGTGACATTGCAGACCGCCTGAACAGGGACGGGATACTGGCACCTCTGGATTACAAGAAATCGCAGGGACTGCGTTTTGCAACACCGTTTGGCATCCATGCCCGCTCTGCATGGAATGCGGCCACAATCCTGCGCATCCTGAAAAATCCTGTTTATACAGGCGCGCTGGAACAGGGGAAAAATACAACTCCAAGTTACAAGGTAAAGCGACGTATTGTAAAACCGCGTGAGGAGTGGTGTGTCGTGAAGGGAGTGCATGAGGCGGTTATAGACCAGCACGATTTTGAGATTGTCCAGAAAGTACTGGCGATGGATACGCGCACCAGCCCCGGAAATGCTGCGGTAGAACTGTTTTCCGGCATAGTGTACTGTGGGGAATGTGGGGCTGCGATGGTGCGCAAGACGGTTCCATCTGGAAAAAAGAAATATATCTATTATGTCTGTGCGGCGCATAAAAAGGAAAAAAAGTGTTATGCGCACAGTCTGCGTGACAGCATTCTGGAGGAAATCACACTGGAATCAGTGAAAAGCCAGATACAGAGTGTACTTGGCACAAAAAAGATTCTAAAGCTGACAGAAGCGGCTGTGCTGCAGCAGGCAGAAGTGAAAAAACATCAGGCACGGCTTGACAAAAAAAACGAGGAGATCAGCAGATATCAGAGGCTGTTATGCTCGCTTTACGAGAATCTGACAGACGGTGTGATTGACCGTGAGGAGTATCAGAGACTGAACAAAAATTACACAGCACTTCTTTCCGAAGCGAAAGAACAGGCACAGGGAATCCAGACAGAGATTGGCAGCATCGTGGAACGCGGTATGGAAGGAAAAAGCTGGACAGACCAGTTCAGGAAGGATCAAAACGTTACAGAGCTGGATCGGGCTGTTGTGGTGTCTCTGATAGAACGAATTCTTATTTACAAGGACAAACAGGTGGAAATTGTCTATAACTGGCAGGATGAATACCAGTGGATGGGCAGGGAACATCTGTTTGAAATAAGGGGGACTGTAGAATGGCAAAAACAAAGCGCAAAGTAAATCCTGTGGTTTCAGCGCCTGTGCAGGAAGTGCCCAAACAGCGGGTTTACCGCGCAGGAGGGTATGTGCGGTTATCGATGGAGGACAGTGGGAGACCAGGGGCAGATACCATTGAGAACCAGAAGGAACTGGTCAGAGGATACATAGAAGGACAGCCAGACATGGAACTTGCCGGGCTGTACTGTGACAATGGACGGACGGGAACAGACTTTGCAAGACCAGCGTTTGAGCGGATGATGGAGGATGTAAGAGCAGGAACAATAGACTGTATCGTGGTCAAAGATCTTTCCCGGTTTGGGCGCAACTACAGGGAGACGGGAAATTATTTAGAAAGGATTTTTCCATTTCTTGATGTGCGGTTTGTGGCAATATCCGATCAGTTTGATACATTAAATGCCAGACAAAGGTCGGATGGATATCTTATTCCGCTGAAAAATATCATAAATGAGGCCTACAGTAAAGACATCTCAAAGAAGGTCGGTTCTGGTTATGCCGTTAAGCAGCGCAAAGGCGAATTTACTGGTACATGGGCGGCATATGGCTATCAAAAATGTGCCAGGGACCCACATAGGATAGAACCGAATACGGAAACGGCTCCTGTGGTACAGGATATTTTCCAGAAGCGAATTTTGGGCATGAGCTGCACGCAGATTGCAAGGGAGCTGAACAGACAGGGAATTGCCTCTCCGTCCCGATACCACTATCTGAGAGGTGATGCAAAGTCTGAGCGCTATGCCTGTGCGAAATGGAGTCCCAAGGTGGTGGGGGATATCCTGAAGAATGAAGTGTATCTTGGGCATATGGTTCAGGGACGGAAAAGACAGTCTTTCAGTGAGGGAAAGAGACAGCAGTTACTGCCGCAGACAAGATGGACAGTTGTCAGAAATACCCACGAGCCGCTGATTGATAAGGATACCTTCCAGAAAGTGCAGGAAACGAAATTTGTGGAAAAGGCGGGAAGGCAGTGATGGTATGAACAGTCTTGTCATTGCAAAATATCTTCGCATTTCTGCTGAAGATATAGATATCAGAAAGTTTGGGAAGAACGAGTCTGATAGTATCAAAAATCAGCGCAATCTCATAGAGGAGTTTATAAACCAAAAACCGGAATTTGCGGGTGCGCATATTTTAGAATTTTGTGACGACGGCTGGAGCGGAAAAAACTTTGAGCGCCCTGCGGTCGTAAAAATGCTGGAAGAGGTAAAATGCGGCAGGATCAACTGCATTATCGTAAAGGATTTGTCCCGGTTTGGACGCGATTATCTGACAGTAGGCAATTATATTTCCCGTGTATTTCCGTTTTTAGGTGTGCGCTTTATTGCGGTTAACGATGGGCTCGACAGTGTCAATGCCATGGATGTGGACAGTCTGGAAACGTCATTCAAGACACTTTTGTACGATCTCTACAGCCGTGACCTGTCACATAAAGTGCGCAGTGCCAAACAGTTCAAGGCCAGGCGGGGAGATTTCCTGTCCCCGTTTGCCCCATACGGATATGCGAAGGCAGCAGACAATAAGAACCAGCTTGTAATCGATTCGGAAGCGGCAAAGATTGTACATCGGATATTTAAGATGGCGGCAGAAGGAAAGCGCCCTGTGCAGATTGCAAAGAGATTGAATGCGGAACAGGTTTTGACGCCGATGCTGTATAAAAGGGCAGCAGGATGTTCCCGTTCTGAATGGCCGTGTGTCAGCAGGGATAATTTTTGGACGGACGATACCGTCATAAAAATTCTGCGGGATGAACGCTATACCGGTAGGACTGTTTATGGAAAGCGCAGACGGGATGAAGTGGGGAAAAAC
>CAMWXA010000004.1 GCA_947178035.1 uncultured Lachnospiraceae bacterium
AATGCCCTACAGAAACTAACAATATACGACATGGCGGTCACCTGGCTCGTATTTAATTCACTTAAGTTCAACCATGACAGACCCGCGCTCCGATAAAACATTCTGCCCATATCGGTGACCTGGCTCGTATCAAGTTCACTTAGGTCCAAACTGGTCAGCGATTTACAGTTGCAGAACATCGCCCTGGCATCCGTCATATTATCTGTATGAAAACAATTATTAAATTGAATCCGCTCTGCATTATCATAAAAAGCAAACAATGAATTTCCGGACCCCGCCCAAACTCCGCCATGTCCGGCGATATAAAGATCATATTCCGCCTGGACTTTTCCTGATGGCAGGATCCATGCCATGACCAGACCATTCTGATCCTGTGACACATCCCACGCATCATTCGGCATATCCTTTAAAGTATCAAGAAATGTAATCGACGCAATCGAGGAACGCTCCAAGCCTGCCTTTCCAAGTACCCATACATCTTCCCCGTCTGTCGCTACTGCCTCATCTATATCCGCTACCTTATCCTCCATCAGCACATTTTCGGAATAATCAACTAATTTAGGCCCATTCCCCTGCCATGCTTCTGTTCCCATTTCTCCATAGTCACTATTTATCAAGGCATTGTTCCCACTCTCTTCATGTTGGCTGTCTGCCGCAATATCATGTCCCTGATCGTTACTATGCAAATCCAGTACACTTTCCTCCGACTTTCCGAAACTCCCCCTTCCCACAACCATTCCCACGACAACACATAACACCGCACACGCTGCTGCTATCGCAATCATTCCTTTTTTCTTCTTCGCTGACTGTCCAGTGCCATCATAAATAACACCACCCCTGTCATCTGATGCCTGCGCCGCCTCTTCTGCCGTATCCCCGGACTCCTGTGTCAGATTCGCGCTCTCACTATTTTCTGTCGTTACCTGTGCAGGTTTCTTTCCATGCTCCTGTATTTGTGTTGATTCCATTTCCTGTACAAGTGCAGGCTGCCCCCCATCAATCGCCTGCTCAAACTCCGACATACCCTGGAACCGATCCTCCGCCCGCACTTCGAGCGCTCTTAATATCGCATCTTCCGCCCTGTCTGGCAGCTGCACGCCGCGGGCGGACAGGGGCACGAGATTGTCCTCCTCCATGCGCTCTAAGGATTCCGGCGGCAGATATCCGCTGAGTGCCGCGTAAAAGCACGCCGCCACGGAGTACACATCCGTATACGGTCCCTGCTTTCCGCGCCTGACATACTGTTCCTTGGGTGCGTATCCGGGTTTTAGCACGACGTCAAGGCTCCTGCTGCGGTCGCCAAGGCTGTATCTCGCCGAGCCGAAATCCAGCAGTTTTACCGTGCCATCGTCGGCTATGACAATGTTGTCCGGTGTGACATCGCGGTGAACTAATCCCTTGCTGTGAACTGTATCCAGCGCTTCCATCACCGGCTGCATGACTCTCCACACATCCTCCCACGGCAGCTTTCCGCCTTTTTGCCTGATGTATGTCTTGAAATCAATGCCCTCTATGTAATCCATGACAAAATACGCTGTCGCGTTTTCCTCAAAATACTGCTGCACGCCCACGATATGCGGGTTTCCCTGAAACTGCGCGAGCACCTTTGCCTCCTCCAGAAAGCGTTCCATGCCAAAGCGAAAATTTTCGGAACGCTCATCCGTGTAAGTCCTGATATCAAGCGATCCACTGCTGCGCATTGCCATTGTCTCTGGAAAGTATTCCTTGACCGCGACCTTCGTCTTTGTCTGGTAATCCTCAGCCAGATACGTAATCCCAAAACCGCCCTGCCCCAGGACATCCTTGATCATATATTTTCCCGCAAGGATTGTGTCCATTGGCAGCGCCGCCGGATACTTTTCCCATGTTTTCTGCTGGTCATCACTCATATGTTCTTCCTCTTTTTAGATATACTGATTGATATGTTTTATGACACTACTGCTTTGTCTAACTCTTATTAATTGTCTCATCATTTCTTCTGTATTTTGCGGCTGTCAGTTCATTGGTTTACCATCCTTATATGTTATTTTTTTCGTTCTTCCGTCTGCCCATTTGTATGTTCCATCTCCATTTTTTATTCCATCCTGAAATTTACCCTCATACATATCGCCATTCGAATATGTTTCTACCCCATGCCCATTTCTCATTCCATCCTGAAATTCACCCTCATACCAGTCACCGTTAGCATATGTTTCTCTACCCTGTCCATTTACAAATTCATTATCCTTAAATTCGCCTTCATACCAGTCACCATTGGCATAAATATATTTTCCCTGACCATTCTCTTTGTCAATACTCCACTCCCCATCATAAATATCCCCACCGGCATAGACATATTTTCCCTGACCGCTCTTTCTGCCATATCTCCAACTGCCGCTGTACGCATCTCCATCGGAGTAGATGATGGTTCCATATCCATGCATATCGCCATTCTCAAAGTTCCCACTATATACACCAATGTCATACTCACGCATGTGCCAGCCGTTTCTGTATGAATGTATGATAGCTGCTATGACATTACAGATACTAAAATGTTTTTTCACCTTATTATTCGGCGCCTGCTGCGGTTTCTGTGCCAGTATTGCCTGCTTAAATTCTGCCATTGTCTGATATCTGTCCCCGGCACAGACTTCAAGCGCTTTTATGATCGCATCTTCTGCTGTCTGGTCAAGCCTGACTCCGCGCGCCGATAACAACACGAGATTGTCCTCCTCCATGCGGTCTAAAGATTCCGGCGGCAGATATCCGCTGAGTGCCGCATAAAAGCACGCCGCCACGGAGTACACATCTGTATATGCTCCCTGCTTTCCGCGTCTGGTATACTGTTCCTTCGGTGCATAACCCGGTTTTAGCACCACATCAAGGCTTCTGCTGCGGTCGCCAAGGCTGTATCTCGCCGAGCCGAAATCCAACAGTTTTACTGCGCCGTCCTTTGAAATAAAGATATTATCCGGTGTCACGTCACGGTGGACCATGCATTTCTGATGCACGGCGTCGAGTGCATCCATGACCGGGGACATGATCTTCCACACCTCTTCCCATGGCAGCTTTCCGCCGTTTTGCCTGATGTATGTTTTGAAATCAATACCATCGATGTATTCCATTACAAAATATGCCGTGCCGTTCTCCTCGAAATATTTCTGCACGCCCACGATATGCGGGTTTCCCTGAAACTGCGCGAGAACTTTTGCTTCTTCAAGAAAGCTGTTCATACCGAATCTAAAGTTGTCAAGGCGTTCGTCCGTGTAGGTCCTCACTTCAAGCGAAGGCGTGCTGCGCATTGCCATTGTTTCAGGGAAAAACTCCTTTACTGCGACTTTCGCGTCTGTCCTGTACTCCTCTGCCAGATAAGTGATCCCAAATCCGCCCTGACCTAATACATTTTTTATGATATATTCACCTGCAAGGATCGTGTCCATCGGCAGTGCCGCCGGATATTTTTCCCATATATTTTGTACATTTTCACTCATTTGCCCACCTTCTCTTCTCATGTGTGTTGATTCATAGCTTTATTCCTGCCCTGCCGTATCAAAACTGCCTGAATTCATTTTGCGCAAACCCGGTCCTCACCTCATTATGAATATCCCCGAGGTAAAAGCTCTCTCCCGCTTTTAGATAATAAAGTTTCCCGGGAGTCAGGCGGATGCCATTTTCCAGAAACGTACCATAGGAGGAATCCATATCCGCAAGGATAAACCCATCTCTGACATCATCCCAGATCAGTGTGCAGTGAAGCCTGCTTACGCCGGGAGTGCCGTCACCATACAATACGTGGCACTGCTCCGCATCTCTTCCAAAGCAGATCTGACGCCCGTTCAGCGGGATTTGGATGCCGCCCTGATGTCCCGACAACGGGCAGACTGCCGGAATTTTAGGCGGCGCGTACTTATAATACTGCAGCTTAAATTCTTCCATAAGCTCCAGTTTATCACCGATCCCGCACGCAGGCATGCTGCCCGCGGTATGCAGGGCATACTCAAAATAATCCAGTAATATTTTTATGTCCTTTCTATCCAAGTTTTTATCTGGATTTCTATCCGGGCTTCCTGTTTCCATACCTTGCATCACGCTGTTGATATCTTCTGTCAGGATCTCGAGCCACTTCACAAGCGCACCTTTCATATGACTCTCTGCTGCCGCTTCGCATAACATCCGGCGCATCCTGCGGTCACTTGACAATGTATGCAAAAAATCATAGAGTGCGCCGATATCGGGCGCTGTCGGGGACGCTGATGTAAACAGGGTTTTTCCATATCCCACGATATCGTTTCCGTAGTCTTCCAGCAGATATTTCGCACTCCTTTGCACATGTGCCAAATCCTCTGCCGTGTTCAACAAATCAATCCTGTTAATGACATACACTACATTTCCACCCAGCATATCCTGCAGTTTTTCCAGCGTCATTTTCTCATACCATGATCCAAACTTATTGGCATCAAATATAAGAATTGCAAGGTCGCACTGTTCCAAAGCCCGCATCGTTATCTCTGTAAGCTCCGGTGTATCCTCAAGCCCGGGTGTGTCCCAGATCTCAACTTCACCTGCCTCCCCCAGCAGCTTTGAGTCACACCTGACAGCGATCCTGACCGGCTGGCTGATATCCGCATCGATCTCTCCCAGAATCAGTTTGTCTCTTTCTTCAGCAGTAATTTCTACCCTGGTTCCATCTTCCAATACCCTGTAACAGCGCTCACCCCTTTCGATCTGCGTCACAAGTCTTGTCGCAGTGACAGCCTGAACAGGAAGGTCAAGGCCAAACAACAGATTGATCAATGAAGTCTTACCTGACTTGAATTTCCCGCATATGGCAATCCTCATGGATCTGCACTGTTGTTTTCCCGACCGGTATGCACTGATCGTCCGTCTGAAATCTTCGTGCTTTTTTATCATGCCCTCCTGCATTTCAGCGCCCCTGCAGCAGGCTGACTAGCGCCTTTCCGAGCGCGTCTACCTGTGCCCTGTATTTATCTCCTGTCCGATGCCATATCTCCTGTTTTTTGTTCTGATACAGTTCCCTGACAATCCCCACAGTCATCATGCCAAGCAAAACTGCAGCCAGCAGCATAATCAGCCTGACATCAAGGATCCTGCCCAGAAATGACCGGCTCGCAAGAAGATATCCCAGAGATGCACCAGCCAGGCAGACAACACACTCGCCTCCAACATATGGAACCACTGACGGCAGTTCGGGGCTCTCAATCTCGGTGAATGTAAAATCAGCCAATTTCTTTTGAAATGCATCAGCCCGCTCTAAATCTTCACGCTGCAGGCGCTTTATAAACTCATACTCCGCAGAAAGAGAATCCGACCACTTTCCTGTCAACGCATAATAGGACTGCTGCAGTTCGTTGCAGGATATTCCATCCGCTTTCTTCTCCTGCAGGATGATCGCCGAATCGATCTGCTTTTTCTGCTGCTCCCACAGTACGTCAAAATCACTTGCCACTCCCATCTATTTCCCCGCTTTCTTTGATCAAATAATAACTATGATTACGCTGTTGCATCTGTCTTCCTGGTCATTGCGGCAAGTTTGTCAAGACGGCTTTCCTGCAGGGATTTGCCATATACCAGTTGGTACACCTGCGCTACGTTCTGGAACAGTTTACCGTATATCCCTTCCCTGCGCTGCATCTCCTGTCTGCACGCACTCTCCGAGTGGTTTCTCTGATTCAGGATCTCCTGCATCTCTCTTTTCTTGTCATCCAGCATGCCAGATGCAGTGGCACACAATATGTCGCTTTGCCCGCTGAACTGTTCCCTGATCGTACTCTCAACTGTCGGAATCTGCTCCTCAACTTTCTTCCGGATCTCAGGGAAAATATTTGCAGCGATATTGTCTAAGATCTGGTCCCTGCGCTTTGACGAATTTGCCTGAATCTGAACCGCCTCCACGATCAGTGCCACGACAACTGCCGTCCCGCCTGTAAACATACTGAGAATGGTCAGGTTGATGATCGCCTGGACAATGTACTTTTTAATGAAATCTCCCCAGCTGAAATTGCCGCCCGCCGCATTGTCCACGGCAACGCTGAAATCTCCCTGGATCAGACTGAGCGCAAGCTGCAGCTTGTTCGCCCCTCCACCGGAGCCTGCGCTCGCTTTCACCCCTGTAAACTTTGAAAGGATATTATCCATTTTGACACTGAATTCCTGCGTGCGCGAATCGAGTTCCGCCTCCATATCCTCCAGGTCATCCTTGATCAAAATATTGACCGTCTTTCCCCACTGGCTCATCTCATCCTCGATAAAATCATTGACAAATTCCACAAGTGGACGGAGAATCTCTGCGCGCTTTTTTTCATTTCTGGTCACAGCGACTTTGACCATTTCAACCATACCAAATTTCTTGTCACACAGCGCCAGGGCCGCAGGCCATGCCGCTGGTATTTCCGTACTCACAAACTGTCTCAGACTGCTCACTATTTTCGTCGTGACATTGTCGCAGGTTTTCATGATCACTCCGCGCATTCTCTCCAGGTCAGACTCCAGTTGTTTCAGTTCCTGTTCAGCCCTGTTATAATTTTCATTCAATTCTTTATATGGCACTTTCATGGCGTGCTCCTGAAGTGAATTTTTGCGCCGCACTTCAAGACAGCTGGCGGCCATGCAGGAGATTATAGGCTGATAGCGCGCTATGATCCGGTCCTCCGATGTCAGAAATTCTTCCAGTGCCTCCTGGAATTCCACCATTCCTGTGTCATATGGCACCCTGCCCGCCTTTCTCTCCTGCAGTGCCTTGTAGGCATTGACATAAAATACCCGTTTTTCCATCAGTCTTGCATCAAAATATCCATTATCGTCCGTAAAGACAGGTTTTAAATGGGCCGATGCCGATTTCCTGACAAGCTCCTGATCCTGTATGGTATTTAACTGGTTAAAGCGGTTGACCAGAAAAAATACATTTCTTGGCACTGTGTCTGCATATTCAAAATGTATTTTGACGTATGCTTTTTCCTTTTCCGAGAACAGTTTTGTAGCATCCAGCAGAAAAATGATCGCATTTGCCTTTGGCACAAAATTATCCGTTGTCTTTGTTCTCGCGGAAGCCTCCTCCAGCCCCGGTGAGTCAATAAATTGAACACCGTCTTTGAAGAGTGGGAGATCGCTCTGCATTTCCACATACTCTATATCTGAAAAGCGATCAAGCTCCCCTGTGTTCTCAATAATCTTTTCATCCTCCTCAGTCAGCTGATACTGCTGGAAAAACGCCTGCAGTGTCAGGATCTCTGGTTCTTCTTTTCCTGTGCGGTAAATTCTGACATGCTCCTTGTCTACTCCATAACCGACCTGACTGATCACAGCTGTGGCAGCTGTAGCTTTCGCCGGAAGCATCTCATTTCCAAGAATCGCATTGATCGTAGTGCTCTTTCCATTTTTGAAGGTTCCCATAAACAGGGTACGGAACATGCTGTCTCCTAAACGCTGTGATTCATCCCGCATTGCCTTTGATTCTGTTTCCATCCCCTCAATCCCAGCCTCGATACCGTCTACCATGCTGCCCGTTTTCTTTCCGATGAGTACTGCGCTCTTCTTTGCAAGTCCCTGAATTTTCTTTGCCTTCTCTTGTTCTTCATGAAATCCCATTGTTTTTCCTCCTTAGTTTGTATTAATGTACGTTTTGCAGATCTGCAGTTACCTCTGCTGCCTTTGCCAAAAAGCGGTCCCTGTCTTTTGCCTGTTGTCCGCATTGCATTTTCAAGGAATCCTCCACCTTGACAAACTGCGCATGTGTCCACTGCGTGATCTCGCTCTCCATCTCCTGCAGTTTCGCATTGATTCCTTCTTTCATGCATTTTAAAATCTGTCTTTCCTGAAGCGTCGCTTCTTTCATAAGTTCCTTCCTGAACTGCTCCTTTTCCTCCTGCTGGTTCATCTTACTCTTGATTCCTATGGCTGCAAATGCCAGTCCGGGCAGCAGTGCACCAGCGACACCTGCAATCGCTCCTGCTGCAATGAAAATTACAGGAAGCGCCTCACTGTCGAGCAGCCCCTTTTCACGCCGGGTTATACTGCCGGGGATTTGGGGCAAAGCTGCTGTCATTCCAACTGTCGCAAAAGCCCTATCCAGATCATTGTCAATCGTCGGAGCAATGTCCGGGTTCCCGTTCTGGACAAGCACTCCCGTGACATGTTCCTTCAAATCCTCCCACAACACCTGATTGATAGAATCGGCTTCCGCAGCAGACCACTTTGCAAAATCAACTTTAAGGTATCTCTCCCACTCTTCCATTAGAAAGGTCATGATACGATCAGCCAGTTCCGACAGATCATTCTCCCCGATAATTCTCTGCTCCAGCTCCTGCTGCAAAGCGACATCAAATTCTTCCATTTTATGATGCATCTTCTGCTGAAGTTCCCTCAAATGATAAATCCGTATCCTCCGGCAGAAATCCTCCTCTACCTTTCCCAGACTCTCGCCCAGCAGCTGCAGCCTGTCAATGATCTCCTGTTGCTCTGCCGCCTGCCTTGAATATGACTCTGCTTCACGGCAAAGCACTTCTTCCAGCCTGGAAAGCTGCAGCTGCACTCTGCGCTCATCACGCCTCAAGTGCACTGTCTGTGTTTCCCTGCATCCCTCAAAAAGATGCTGACATACCTCATCTATCTGATCCGTAATCTGTATGCCATTGGGAAATTGTCTCTCAAATGCATCCACGCTGCTGCCGATATGTACTTTGTCTTCGTCCACCGTGATCAGTTCCATCTCTCCAATGTAAAAGATATAATCTGTAGAATCATAGTACTTCTCCATTTCCGCCGAAAATCCCCGCTCCAGGGAGCAGAGTAACTTTGTCGCTGACAATGCAACACACCATCTGTCAATCCCCCAAAATGCCGTCTTCCACTGTTGTCCTTCCCGATCCTCCTCGATGGATTTTAACAGTACATCAGCCATTTTCAATGTCTCGCACGGACACTCCACCTTTGTCTCGATCCGCGATTCTTCTATACCATGATCCGTCAGTCCCGACATGTACTCATGCCACAGATCCTCCCCCACGGCTTTCCATTCCCCATCTGCCGATCTTATGTAAAATACTGATCTTTCCCCATACGACAAGAAAATATCGTAGGGACGTCCGACGATCCCCTGCAAAAAAGTATCGATTCCAAATATCTTCCCTGCAAACCGTATCGGAGCCATCATCATTCCAGTTATTCCAATCTGACAGTTGTGATCGTCACCTGTCGCCCCGCATTCGAGACCATACTTTTTGAGAAGCTTCTTTTTTTCAATTGTTTCCATAACATTCTCCTTTCATAATTTTATTCATAATTGCCCTGCCATCTCCACCATAACAGAAAGACTATCCAGCTCTTGAAATCTGCTTCCGCAAGAATATTTATTCTCAGCTGTTGATTCCTTGTCTTCCCATTGTTCTATATTATTATATCGGTTTTTCGTGGTATGTGCAATGTTTTTCCGTTTGATTCAGGTTTGACACTCTAATTTTGTGTTACCGTTCACTCCAAGTTAAGCAAACCCTCTGCCAAATTTCCTGATATGGTTCCAAAAAAATGCCCTGCAGCGCGTCCGCTGCAGGGCATGTAAATCTTCTCTTATTCTTCTTCCCTCGTCAGTTGTCCGATATCCCTTTCCTGACAAATTCTTCCCCACCGATACTGTAGGTCCTGAACGATCCGGTAAAGTTACCCTTGTCATCCAGATATGTATACAGCAGGATTTCCAGATCTGACTCTCCACCAAAACCGTCATCATCTTCCCAGTAACGGCCATCCGGCTGGATTTCCCACACCATCCTCTGGATTCTTAAATTTTCTCCTTTCCTCACTCCCAGAAATACCAGACCGGTGCAAAAGTGACATCCTCCCCATGAAACAATATCGTTGCCGTATCGTCCTCACACTCTATCTGGACATTGTAATCCGGCATACGGATATACCATGCGCCATCCTCCTCCGATTTCCACGCGTCAATCGCACAACTTATTACAGTATCCATGTATGCGGCAATGTCTTCCTCTGTCACATTCTCAACCTGCATATACACACCATACTGGCCATCCCCCAGATCGTCCCCGGATTCCGGGTAAATGACACTGCTATCCTCCCCTGTGATAATACTCAGATAACCTGTCGTCTGCGGATCGTACCATGCAGGACACGGAAGCAGATCCGGCTGACTGGTCATTGTGTGGACAGATGCCAGGAGCGCCTCCCGATCCTCATTTTTGACGATCTGTGTCATATGGTACAGCTGCGCCTCTGCCCGGGAAACGATCTCTGACTGCCGCATAACGATCTCCTCGTACTGATCCATACATGCTTCTCCCGCCGCCTCCAGCTCTGACGCCACCGCACACCACTCTGCCTGTTCGGATGACAACACCGGATAGTTTTCCCTCATGGAAGACCAGTATGTCTTTGCATTGGTATCATCTCCCAGGGAAAGCAGGAGGTAGTTGGTCTCAAGATCGACATATTGGCAAATAACAGCGATGGAATCCCTCTCCGCAGATGACTGTTCCTTTAAACTTTCCACAGTACCCTCAAAATAGATATCCGATTCCAGCCTTTCCAGCAGCTGATTTCGGATGACATTGTGCGCCTCTTCCACAAAGACAGACACAGACGCAAATTCCACTGTCTGATAACTTGTATCAAGCCCTGCATCCGCCAAAATAAGGTATTCCTCCTCCGTCAGATCCTCCTCTGTCATGGAAAGCTCAGACAGATAACGGGCTGACGCAATGCAGGCCGCCCTCGCCCTGACAAGATCATTCCAGTCACCGCTCTCCAGATAAGCATCGACATAGTCCAACGCCCACAGCTCGCTGGCATACATCTTTTCCAGTACATCCAGATGGTCAGACCACACTGTCAGCAAATGCTGCCTTACCTGTTCAATATCCGGATTGTCAGCTGCGTCGTCACCAGTGTCCGCTTCGCCGCCACCAGTGTCCGCTGCACCGCCATCAGGGATATCCTGCTGCCCTGCACTTTCCACTACATAGTCCGCAACCTGTTGCTCCCCGGCATTTCCACACCCTGTCACCTGCGTGGACAATAGCGCCGCTGCAAGCAGCATGCAGGCTGCCATCTTATTTTTTCTGATCATTCAGACTCCTCCATTCCAGCAAAAACCGTCATCAGTCCGCTCTGTCTGCATTCCATATCAGCAGCCTTTTGAGCAGCTTTATAGATCTCGATGTCCTCCACGGACTCCTTCGTTGCTTCATTTTGTCTGCCCGCCAGGGCATATGTTTTCATATAGCGCACATAGGCCTGCTGCTCCTCTGGCGACGTGCTCCGTTCCATCGCCGTCAGTTCAGGTGCTACTATCATGTTATAATACTTTCCGAGCACCCGGGCATCTGCATCAAGATACGCCTGCAGCTTTTCCACATAGGCCTCCCCGTCGAAAAATTCCCATGCACTGCTGTCCTCCCGCGCCTGAACCAGCACATCCAGATATTCTGCATAGGCCCTCGCCCGCTCCCCGGGCAGGGATGTCAGGGACAGATAAGCCTCCTCGGAAAGCGGCTGTCCGGACCATGGCATCACTTCGCCGGATCGATAGAGAATGTCCAGATATCCCGCCGCCTGTCCCGCCCCAACCGCACTCGTTGTCTTCAGCGCATCTCTGCAGTTGGATACCATTCTGTCGTAGGTGCCAGCGTTGTCCGGTGTCTCCTGGATACAGGCCACAAGCTCCGAAAAACATTCATACTGGTTTGCACAGCTGATATACGCGGCAAATGCCGCGGACAACACGTTTTCTGAGACAGACTCCTCATAGGGCACTTTCACTTCGGTTGGAACGGGCGCCAGATATGGAAGGTAGATCCACTGATACATGCCGGCAAAACATAGCGCGCAGAGCGCCGCCGCCAAAAGTGCCTTGATCCGCGCATAAAACGCAAATTTCCTGTCAAATGCCGCCTGCACCCCGACCAGATAGTCCTCGATCAGCTGGTGGGAAGTTCTGTATCTTCCCTGTTCATCGCGCACGATCATCCCAAGCTTCCGCCAGAGAATGCCGTGTACCATCAACCCGTGCCACGCCTCTGCCTCCGCCGTCCCGCCGCGAATATCGGTCATATGCCCGATCCACCCTGGAAACACCCTTGCCATCTCCCTTGTCCTCATGCGGCGATAGCATTTTTCCAGGACTGGAAGCATATCCTGATCAGACACGGAACGGTTTTTCACCCGCATCAGCTTTGCAAGTTCCGGCAGAACATAATATAGTGCTGCCTCGATCTGCCAGCGCTCTTTTTCATTTTCCGGAAGTTCCCTGACCGCCTTTGCGCATATCGCTTTGAAATATTTATCCAGAAGCTGTTCCTGTGAACTGATGACCTCCTGTTTCTCCTGATTCAGAACAATTGTGGCATAGATCGAAAGCATCATGGGCGAGCGCAGCAGCTCTCCTATCCCGCCCTGCTCCGGCACCAGTATGCCGCTCTCCCCCAGGATCCTTGCAACCTCTGGCTGTTCCAGCGGCCTTAACCGAACTCTCTGAAACGGGATCTCCTCCACGTCACTTCGCCCGGCCAGAAGGATACGGACACCCGGCATCCTCGACAATTCCAATATCTCCTGCAATAACTCCCCCGCGTCTCCTGGAATCTCGTTCAGGCCGTCCAGGAGAATGACCAGTTTCGGCCGTTCCCCTTTCTTCGTGTGCATGGGGACAGACAGCAGCTGAACCAGTTCATGTCTTGCCATTTCGATACTTTCTGTACCTGGCTTAAAACGAAGTCCCTCCAGGATCAGGTCCTTTATGTAGGAACCCCTCCCCCTGGTATAACCATACAGTGACAGATACGTAAACGCAGGTTCCGTGCCAGTGTACTTCGCCGGCTGCAGGTATGCCGCCCGCATCAGCGCTGTCGTCTTCCCCGCGCCGCCGCTCCCCAGAAGGAACGCAGAGGAGCCCTCCGCAGACATTATCCGCTGCATCAGCGCATCAAGGGACACCGTTTCCCCACAGGCCGTCTCGCCTAAGATCGGATACAGCTTTTCCTCCTGTCTGATGTATTCCAGAGCAGGATTCAGACGGATTGCACGGGAAATATTGGCTCGCCCCTTCTCCCAGAGCGCTGGGTGCGTGATTCCCTTTCCCTCGATGCGGTCCTGCAGTTCTTCCAGATCGGAACGCATCTGCAAGGCTGTCTGATACCGTTTTGACACCAGCACGGCAAGACCGCGTTTCAGTATTTTCCGAACCATGCTGCTGACGGTGTCCGGCATCCCGGCAAGGCAGGGCAGATCTGCGACATCCGGAACCTGCCCGCGCGCGGTCTGCAGGATGGACAATTTCTGCCCGGACAGCATCCGGTAAAAGACAGCGGTCAAGGCATACAGATCCGCCGGATACCCGATCTCGGAAAGCTTCCCGGCGCGTATCTCCGGTGCTGTAAAGCCTTCCTTTGCACTGTAATACACAGACTGTCCCTCCCTGATCTCACAGAGCGTGTGCACACTGTTATAATCGATCAGGGTGACGCGTTCCCGCCTTCCATCACCGATCAGTAAGATATTGTCAGGACTGATATCCAGATGAAGAAAGCCGGATTGGTGAAATACCTCCAGTACATCCAATATGCCAAGCATCCTGTGGACATGGACGGGCAGCGATCCCTCCTTTTCCCGCATTTCATCCAGTTCCTTGTCAAGACTTCTGCCGCCCGAAAAACCAAGGACAGAATACAGTGTCTGGTGCAGCGAAAAAGTATTGATATTTGCGCCGATCTCCTCCGGAGATGCCTCCAATAATTTCAGGTGCACCTCGTTTCCGCGGTTAAAACTCAACCGGTGCAGCGCCATTGTCGCTGCGGCATCCGCTGTCCAGCAGACGTCCCCGGCCGGGGCGCGGTAGATCTGTCCCCGCGATTCAAACGGAAACAGCTCCTTGATCAAAACCTTATGCCGCAGCTCCTGAAACTGTTCATCCGGATAGGAACCCATATACACAATGGCGTTGGAACCCTTTCCCACAAAAGAATCGATCCGGCACGCCATTCCCGGAAACCCAAGCTCTGTCCCCTGTTTCAAAACAATCCTACTATCCATACTTCAAACCTCATCTCCCATAATCCTGTCTGACCGCGAAATTCTGCTCCGCTTCTGCATGTCATTGATACTGTTTTTTCAACAATATCACACAGGACCTGATGAACTTGAGATCTGTTTCCACTGCCCTGGATCAGTCTTCTTTTGTCTCCTCTGCGGGCCGTTCCCCAAACATTTCTCTGAAAATCGTTCTCATGCGGACATTGATATCAAACATATCCTCCGCGCAAATGCAGTAAAGGATCAGCCAGTCAAAGGGCGACCGCGGATCCAGCGGCATAAAGCCTGCTTGAAGCAGCATGTCGTTCAACCCCTGATACAGCTGCTCAAAAAACTCTTCCTTCGACAATACAAAATCGATATCATTCTCCTCGTCATACGGTGACTCCTCACCTGTCGCAAGAAACAGCAGTATCAGCACTTTCCGCGTCACATCGGTCTTTCTGGACTTCATCTTTGAGATGGTTGTCTCATCCGGCCAGCTTTTGCTCACCTCTTCCTGGATCACGGTAAAAACAAGCTTCTCTTCCCCGGAAAGTGCGCGGTTCTTCTTGCCGGCCTGCACCCGCCCCTTGGCATACAACACATTTTTCTCATATAGATACTCCCTCAATATGTCGCGGATCGTCAGTTCTTCTTTCTTAAACAGCCCGGCGCTCTCCTCCCCCTCATCAGGCAGCGGATTTTCAAGCGCATCCATCATCTCCATAAAGAGCTTGTACGCGTTGTTGTGATAACGTCCAAGTCTCGACACCGCCCCTGTCAGATAATCGACAAGCTCTTCCCTCGTGCCAAGCGCCGCGACTTCCGAGCGGATGATCGGTGTGAAACTGTCCTCCGAAAGCGTCCCGGACTCCGTCACTCTGGAGAGTACTTCCGCCATCTCCTCATTCAATCGATTCGCTTCAGTATAATCCATTCCCTGCTTCAGGGCAAAAAGATACACGATCTCATCCGGATTCCTCCAATGAAGCCCCTCCTCAGAGATGAGCGCGACAAATGCATCGGCCTCCTCCACAGACAATCCCAAAATAAAGCAGAGCTCAATGGCATCCTTTTTCCGCAGTGTCTGGTTATCCGGATTATTCAGCCATCCCCGCACACGCCGCTCCACGGCATCCTTGCTCCGGTCCGGGTGATCGCGCATCAGTCCCTGCACCAATGTCGTCCGCAGCTCCTGTCCGTGGGAAAACTTCTCCAGTTTCTCCCGTAGCGTGCGCATCTTCGCTTCCTTTTCCAGAAAGTCGACCGCCCCGGAAACTGTCAGTGTCCCCGATATGGCCTGATTGTATATTCGTTCAGAAACAACCGTCATTTTGTTATTCATTTCCTGTTTACTCCCATCTGTCCGTTATCCGTCTCCGCAGACACATTTTTCTTTTTCGTATGGACTTTTACCCGATCAGCACATTTTTGCCCTCGAAAGCAAAACCGTATTTCCGTATGCGCTCTGGCAGAAATCCTTTTGCCTCCAAAACTTTCGCATACTGTTTTTCCTCAATCTGGGACAGTGCCGCCCTCACAGTTTCCTCCAGGTCTTTCTCCTTCTGCGGACGATGAACTTTAAACTCCATGATGATCGCATCATCTGTCTCATTCCCTTTGACTGGCTCGAGCATCACATCATAACGCCCAAATCCGCTTTCCCGGTTGGAAGTGATCGTGTACCGGTCTGACAGATCCACCATCAGTCCCAGCACAAACCCGTGATAAAACCGCTCCGGCTGGGATTTTTTAGAGGGATGCCTGCCAGTGTCAAAGCAGCTGAAGGTCTCCACCGCAACATTGTTCATGTATTCATTCATCGCATCAAGATCGCCCTGCAGCAACGCTTTGAGAAAATCATTGTACTCTGGCGCATACTTTTTAAACCAGCCCCTGATCATATTCCAGAACATGAGTTTTGTCTCCATATTTGTAATTTTCAGATCATATTCCTCTTCGCCGGTTTCCTTGTTATTTTGATGTTTTTCCACCCTCAGATACCCGCTTGCAAGCAGCAGGCTCCAGATCGCATACTCGTTGTGGTCAAGCTCGTTAAAAACGATCTGTTCATCAATCTTTGTGTGGAGCGTGCCGCCATTGAGCAAGTCTTCCATAATGATCTTTACGTCCCTGCTTCCCTCGCGGATCAATTTTCCGACCAGACTGTTACTGCTTGTGTTGGCCCAGTAAGTTGAAAATTTCTTCTCATCAAGGAAATTGATAATGGACCATGGATTGTAAATATCTGACTGATTTCCAAATGTAAAACCATCATACCATTCCCTGACGCCCGCTTCCATATCAGACATATGATATTCCGCCAGCGCACTGGAAACCTCTTCCTGCGTAAAGCCAAAAGAAGCTGCATATTTTTCTGAAGTCGTTGTCACCACTGCCAGATTGTTTAAATCCGAAAATATGGACTCTTTACTAATCCTTGTAATCCCTGTCATCAGCGCCTTCGCAAAATGCTGGTTTGTCTTGAAAGTCGCATTGAACAGATTTCTGATAAACACGACGATTTCGTCCCAATATCCGTTTACATAGGCTTCCTGCATCGGCGTATCATACTCGTCGAGCAGAATGATCACCTTTTTATTGTAATACCGATGCAAATAATCACTGAGCCTGTGGAGGGATATCGCTGCGTCTGTCACAGACATTCTGTCGGAAACACTGTCAAAATATTCCCTCTCTCTGTCTGTCAGAACATTACTATCCCTCAGAAAATGATGCCGGCTGTACAAGTCTGCCAAAATCTGGCAGATCTGTATCTTCGTTGTCTCAAACGTATTCTCCTTCACATTGGCAAAGCTCAGGCTGATCACCGGATAGGTTCCCTGCAGCTGTCTGTACGGATACACGCCATCCGCAGACTTTTCATTCCATATACGCATCTTTTCAAACAGATCACTCCGTCCTTCATAATCAACAGAAAAAAACTGTTCGACCATACTCATATTGAGTGTTTTCCCAAAACGCCTTGGGCGGGTGATCAGTGTCACGCTGTCAAAATTCTCCCACCATTCCCTGATAAAATCGGTTTTGTCGATATAAAAACCGTTATTTTCAATGAGCTCATCGTAACACTGATGCCCGATTCCGACCACTCTCGCCATGTATCCCCGTCTCCTTTCTCCGCAGCCTGGCTGATCTGCCAATCCGCCCGCTGATACTCATATAGGTCTATTATATCCGTTCGCATCGGAATCGACAAGAACAATTTCCCGCAATATTAAAATCCCAATGTAAAATATCTCATGTCTTCTACCGACGGTATGCTTTACACTGGGATTCTGTCAATCACTGTTCAGTTTTATCTGGTATCATTTTGTATCGCGGTACACACATCAACCGACTCCTTTCCCTTATCAATCTTCATGTTTGAACCAGTCGCCGCATTAATGATCTCTGCCGCATCCCGCTATTTCTATTTTGCTATCCGAATGGAAAGAATACTACTTGTGTAACTTTCTGGCTGTCCATCTCAAAATCCTCTCCCTCGCCTTTATTGCATCTATTCTGTTTATCAGCTTAGTCGGCTCTGTTTTCCGCCAGATAATTTTTCCTGCTATCCTTCTGTCATTTTTATTTTTAAATCTAAGGCGTTTCCATCCCTGCAGTGACTGTACCCATATTTCCACGCAGTTCATACGTCTCGATAAAACCACTACTTCCCTTGATATCACCGCAAAAATTAAGATACCCCTGAAAGGATCCCCAAATATGTAGATCAATGCCAAGATATCTGCGATCAGCGCGAAAATCAGTCTCCCCCTGGTCGATTCAGCATCCTCCTTTACGTCCTTTATCTCATCATAATATATCGTTGCCCCCTGATCTTCCACGTATTTGCCAAATACCAGTCTGTCCTCATAAAACCTCAATGTTTCATATGACTTTTCTTTTCTGCAGTCGGTTTCATAGATCACAGGGCATTTTGCACAATCTTCCCTTTCATTCCGGACATTCCTTACCATCCGCCTTGGCCTTGTCAGTACGATATACCTCAACAGGTTACAGTCTGCAATGAGGTCAGTCTTGAATAAATAAGTGTTTTTGCAGTTTTCACGGCTTACTCGTATGATGATCTTACCTACAGGACCAAAATGATGTGATACCCCCATGATCACACCCACGAAGCCAAGGAAGCAGCCAAAGATCAGCGTTCTGGCCATCCAGACTGGTATGTGCGCCATCAGATTCTGTAAAACAGCCAAAAACACACATGAACAGATTCCCATTCCTGCCATCATTTTTATCACTCCGCCGCCCCCGGCTTCCAGTATCTTCACCTCCCTGTATGGTATCTCTATCTGCAAGCCGCCATGATCGGGTGCAAACAGCATTCTGTCATGATAGAAACGAAGCCTTCCATGTTCACGATGATGCGCTTTTTTGTCTACATCAGAGCGGCTCGTCTCCTCCATCCATCCTTCCATACCCATAATGTAACAGTCGGGATACATTTGCCATGCAGTCCTATTGTCCATACAAACCTCCTTATTTAACTTTTGAAATTCTGATTAAAATCTCATCCGCCGTCATCCCATACAAAAGTACCCCTGAAAATATACAGCTTTCTGCCTCGGATGGAGCACGAATACAGCGTCACACAAATATCAGTCACTGTTTTTCACTGTTATTTAGACAATGCTGCACTAATTTGTGATCCACCCGTTCCCTTGACAATACCTGCAGTCCGCCTCGCCGGTTCCCCCACATAAATCACACCGCGTGGTCGTCTTGTACAGTGTCGAGCCCTGTCCAAAGTCGATTGGATAATGCGTCTTCTGTAGTCCCCCCTGCCCGTCACAAGCAGGACATCTCCGCTTCCCAGCACCATCGCAGACTGAACATTTTGTCTCCTTCTTTGTCTGCAAATATCCTGATGTGGCTGACATATCTGTATATGTCGCGGTGCTGTTATTGGGAACCACTATCTGGGTTGCTGGTTTTTCATCATCCTGGTATGCCCACCAGATGACCAGCAGGGCAACGACTAATATTGCAGCTTTTTTCTTATCCATATTGATCCCCCTTTCCTTTCCGACAATTTGTTTGCCGCTGACATACACAGTATATCAGATTCGGTTTATCCCCGCCTTCCTATCTTTGTCCTGTTCCTCCGCAGGTAGTGCAGGTTCCGTCAGTACACTTCGTACAATCCTGATACCCATACCCATTAAAGAACTGATGTGATCCATGACACATCCAGCACTTCTTTGAACCGTTGCAGGATGGGCATGGCGAAGGAACGGGCTCATAACTATCTATATATGCTTTTGCCTCGTCAATCTCCATGCGTCGGATCTCCGCATCGCTGTATCCCATCCGGCACCATATATCGTGCCTTTTCTCTGTCCATGCCTCCTGTTCCTCATTATAATCAGGATTGAACATCATACCAAAAGTGCAGTGCGCGCAGATCTGATATCCATCCCTGCAGTCCGAACAGGGGACAAAGGCCGAAAACATGGTAATTCCTGGAATTGCCTGCCTTCCGCTGCCATTGCACGACTCACAACGTTTATCCAATTTTCCATCTCCGCCGCAATAGGTGCACGGAATTGTCATGGACGGCTTGTTATTCATAAGTTCGCGCATTTCTGCATTCAGTGCATCCCTGCCCGCCAGGCCGGAATTGTCCGAAACAGTATTTTGCTGCGTGCCGCTGCATATTTTGCAGTTTCTCCCGCCACATTTCTGATAGGTAAAGGACGCTGCAAAAAAGGCATAAAAACCATTCGAAAACCGATATCCGATATTCTGAATACTTCCCGAAACAGTTATTCCATACTCCCTTGTCTCTCCCGGTGAAAGCACAATTCCCTCCAGACTGGCATCATCCATATACACTGTAAACGCATAATTTCCGCTGCTGTCATAGACTGAGAGTTCTGCATCCTCAAGTTCGTAGATATCATACGTATCACTGGTATTTCCGATAGATCCCGATATGTTGACCTGTTTCTCATCCCAGGTCATCTCAACCGGATAATAGACCAGACAATTATTGATATCAGCCTGCGCCGCCTTGGCATCGATCCCCATTCCTGTCATCATGATCACCGCCATAAAAATTCCCAGCCACATTTTCCATCTTGCTTTCATACATTTTCCTCCATTTCCTGTAAAATTTAAATAGTTTTTGCGCTTTACGCAAATTGGTTCAGGTATCTTCCCAGCTGCTCCCGCACCTGCAGGTCATCCGTATTCATGTAATCTGCGAGCATCCCTATATAGGACGCCCTGTCTACGGGAATGCTTCCCCCTGAAAACAACTGGTGGTACAAAAAGAAACTATCCTCGTCCCCCAGTTCGATCGCTTTGTGCAAAAAGATACGGCACAAATCCCTGTCAGTACCGCTTCCTCCCTCTGACAGAGGCAGCGCGAGCTGTCTCCACGCGGCCGCTTCCCCGCCCAACGCCTGAATGAGCAGCTTTTTTACCCTATCCTCCATCACACCTCACTCCTTTCTTACTCTTAGAACTTTTTGTTCCGTTTTGTCCTAATTCATTATATCGGTTTCTCGTAATATATGCAACGTTTATTTGACTTGTTTTCGCCAAGGCTGCCAGGCAGTGGTTACAATTTGCACCCGCACCAGTTTTTAATAAGATATTAAGGTGTAAATTATAACGAATTTATCAATTGCTAAATCTGTTTGTAACAATATAAAGTATAGCAGATACCCCTGAAATTTTTGGAAATTGTTTCCGCGATCAGGCAGGGAGACTTTCCCCACCCGCTGCGCAATCCGTGCGCCGCCTTAACGGCTTATTTCCTCTGCCCAGATCCGCACAAAAAAATACGGGGCCCTGAAAAATTTCAGGTGCACCCGTACAAGACATCAATATGTTGTATTTTCGATATATAGGCGGCGTATTGCCGTCGCTTTTATTATTGTGTTTTTTCGGATATAATATTACGTAAATACGCCATGGAGGATATAACAATATGACAGACATCAATCCAATTCTGCACATCAAGGAGCTTTGTGCGGAGAGAGGCTGGTCGTACTACCAGCTTGCCAAATCAGCCGGGCTTCCCTACTCTACATTGAGCACGCTCTTAAACGGTGACAACCTTCCCTCGCTGACGACACTGGACAAGATCTGCACCGGCTTCGGGATCTCCCTTGCGGACTTCTTCGATCCCGGACGCGATATGCGTTTCCTGTCGGAGATGCAGGGAGAGTGTCTCTCGATCTTTAACGCACTCCCCGATGACAAAAAACAGCTGGCCATCGCCTACATGAAAGGTCTGAAAGGGGATTAAATCTTTTGAATGTCAAAAAGCCTCAACATAAAAAGTGATGTTGAGGCTTAGATCTGCTCTCGCCCTATTACTCATCTCCTCCCGCCAAGTCCACCGATTTCCCCATATATGTTACAAATCCTTTTCGATGCATCTTTAAATATTTTGACATCTACATCTTCCACTGAGAATAAATCCATATAAGTGTCTGCACTGGGCGTATACATAATTTTCCACCCATTAGACAATTCAATGCCTCAACCGGCTGCATATATGTCACATCCTCTGCCACTTTGGCACTCACAAATTGATTGTCGATATACTTTACCCTGCTGTCATAACGCTGATATTCATCACATATCGCGCCTGACTGGTCCCGGGAGCCGTCATCCAACAAAATAAGCTCTGCCTACATCCCCATACTCTCATAATGCCGGATCCCTCTCTCAAACACGAGCCTCGCCAGAAGAAAAAACGTAACGCTGATCCCGAACATAGCTGCCGCAAAGAGCAGTTGGTGCTCTCCCCTTAAGATCTGAACGGGAACCACGCAGATAAACGCGTAAGGAATCACAAAAGACAATACGAACCGCACTGCTCCCGGATAAATCTGCACCGGGTATTTTGCATACTGTCCGACACTTGCAGCGACATATGGAATCGTCGTCCTGCCTCCGGAATCATACCAGAATGCAGTGCAGTTTCCGATCAGGTAAACAGACATGCACAGAATCGTACCACACACAACAAAAAACAGGCTCATGAGAATCGTTTTGACACTCAGCACATCAAGCCTCGCAAGCAGAACAAACAGGCTCACGGTTCCCACGCCAAGGGAACTGATCCCCTGCAGCCCCATTCCATACGAAAGCACCTGAAACAACGGCGAGACCGGCCTGGACAATACCGCGTCAAACTGCCCGTCAAATATCATGGCAGGTATATCCCATATTCCCTGAAAGAAAACACTGCAGTTTCCTTCGGCAATGAACAGAAACGACATGATCAGAAAAATCTCATCCCGCTTCCAGCCGGCTATATCCGGAATATAGCTGTATATGACAAAAGGCACCGCCATACTTAGTACTTTTGTAAGAATGCCTGAAACGAGCATCATCCAGAAATTGAACGTGTACTCCATCTCCGTTTTAATATACTGCTCTTTCATTTTCATAAAAATCCTGATCATGTCTCACCCTCCCGCGATTGTCATGTTTTTGCGCGCACAGCCGTAAAGCAGGCTGTGAAGCAGCACCAGAATGGCCAGCCAGACAAGCTGCATTCCCAAAATCTGCACAATCCCCATACTGGTATCGTCTCCCAGCAGCACGGAGACAGGAACCTGGATCATATACGGAAACGGCGTAAAACGCGCAACGTTCCCCAGCCACTCCGGAAACATTGCCACAGGAATCATCGCACCCGAAAAGAAGTCAAAGAGCGCCGCCCGCGTCCACGAAATCCCCAGATAACCCGTAGAAAAAAAACACAGAAGACTGAAAACATCGATCATCATGATGCGGAGCAGCACTGCCAGAATGACACAGGGTACGAAGCCCGCCACA
Source organism: uncultured Lachnospiraceae bacterium (assembly GCA_947178035.1). Taxonomy (GTDB): domain Bacteria; phylum Bacillota; class Clostridia; order Lachnospirales; family Lachnospiraceae; genus COE1. The sequence goes on from CAMWXA010000004.1 coordinate 22,852, forward strand.
GCGGCTGCTGATGGAATTTCCATGTACGCCCCGAAAAAAACAACCCCCGCCAGAACCACCAGAAAGTTCACCAGCGCCTGAAAAGCCAGCGCCCCCGTCATCTCGGATACAGCCTGCACCAGAAACGGAACCGGGCGGATGCATCTGGCGACGACCGTACCGTTTCGTATCTCCTTCGCCAACACGTTTTCGGAGGACCAGCCCAGCAGATTATTCAGGGAAAATGCGATCAGAATATACGTAAACATCTCCCGCTGCGTCATGGAACCAATCGTCCCGCCCTGCTGTCCGTACAGCGCGCCCCACAGCATGTACTGCCCGCAGAGCAGCACAACCGGGGAGAGCAGATTCAGCAGAAAACTCGTCTTGTAATACAAATGACTCTGCAGGGAAATCGAAGTAAGCCTGAAAAAAGATTTCATGCGTCTTCCCCCTTTTGAAAAATTCTGGAAACCACCTCATCGATATCGGGTTCCTGGATGGTAATATCCTCAATCTCAAATGCGCTCGTAACAGCATGCAGCACCTCCTCCGAGGAATACTGCCCCGGCTGGTAGACCACCTTGGTCGTCCGCCCCTCCGCTGAGACTCTCGCTCCCGGAAGCAGCAGCCGTATCTCCTGACGCGGTCTCCCCGTCACCCGCACCATTTTTTCCGTCACATACCGGTGCTTTAACTGATCCAGCGTTCCGTCATAGATCAGCTTCCCTTTTGACAGCACAACCGCATCGTCACAGATTTCATCAATATCGTCCAGATCATGACTGGTCAGCAGAATACCCGTACCCTTTTCCTGATTCATTTTCCGCAGAAAAGTCCGGATCGTATGCTTCACATTGATGTCCAGACCAATTGTCGGCTCATCCAGAAAAAGCAGCTTCGGTTCATGTAGAAAAACCATTCCAATATCCGCCCGCATTCTCTGTCCCAGCGAAAGTTTTCTTGCGGGGGACGACAAGAGTGGTTCCAGCTCCAGCAGTCCGACGATCTGCTCCAGATTTCTTTGAAAAACCTGCCGATCCAGCCGGTATAACGTCTGTACAGCCTGGTAGCTCTCGATCACGGGAATGTCGATCCACAGATTTGATTTCTGCCCAAACACCACCCCGATCTCTCTTAGATACGGCCTTCCAGCCTTCCTGGGATCCTTTCCAAACACGCTGACCTCCCCCGCAGTCGGCGTCAGAATGCCGATCAGCACCTTGATCAGCGTTGATTTTCCGGCTCCGTTTTCACCGATGCACGCCAGCGCCTGTCCCTCATGCGCCTGAAAAGAGATCCCTCCGATCGCTGTCTTTTCCGTCCATTCCGAACGAAACAGATTCTGCACGGCTCCCATCATTCCCGGTTTCTTTACATTCACGCGATATACCTTTTTCAGTTCCTTTACTTCGATCATATACCATTTCCCTTTACAGCTACCCGATATCTGGCTCACTTTTCAGCTCGATCACGCCTGTCGCTTTCCCCTCTGTCTCAAACACAACAATCTCATTTTTCCCCAGTTTCAAGAGCGGTGCCGGTATATACAAACGTCTCTGCGGCCCGATCTCCCAGTATCTGCCGAGATTGAAACCGTTCAGAAACACGCAGCCCTTTCCCCAGCCGTCAAGCTCCAGGAACGTGTCGCCCGCCTCATCCACCCCCAGCTCAAACCTGTAGAATGCGGGAAGCCCCTCCGTATAGCCCCTGTCAAAATCAAGCCTGTCGATGTTGTCGAGCGGCAGCGGATACATTGTCCAGTTGTAATGGATGTGACCGTTGATCTGGACACACTCTGCAATTCCTTTTCGCTGGCGTTCCATCATCGGGCCAAAATTCACGCGCCCCATATTTTCCATGAGGATATCGATCGGTGCATTCTCCGCAAAGGTAACCGGCTCATTCTGTCTCTCTTCCTCCCCGCCGGCAGCCGGCGCATTCGCATCCTGCGCCTTTTTCACCTTTCCGGCTATCACGTCATACTCGCCTTCGAGCTCCCTGTCGTACAGGTTTACCACGCGCTTGTTGTCCGCAAAGATATTCGCACGGTCATTCGCCCCCCACAGGCGGATGCGCTCGATATTCTGCTCATGCTTTAACGTTGAATGATAGAGAATATAGCCATAATTTTGTCCACATTTTTCCATGCAGACCGGAAACTTATCCACAATCGGTTCCGACAGATTCTCCAGATTCTGAAACAGTCCTGTTTGTGACACCACTGTCAGTTTTCCGTATGCCTTTTTCCTGATATTGGTCGTGAACTCTACCTTCGGAATCGGGGCGTATTTGCCTATTACCTTCTGGAATTTGTAATACTTTTCGGTAAAGTCGCCCGCCTCCGTGAGCAGCGCATCATAGTCATACGAAGTCACATCCGGCGTCAGCTCATCATAATAATTCGAACCATTCATGAAACCAAAGTTCGTGCCGCCCTCAAACATGTAGATATTGACATGCCCCATGTCCAGCATATCGTCCAGGTCCTGCGGGCTCTCTGGGTTTCCATGCATATGGCCGCCGTTTCCCCAGTGGTCAAACCAGCCCACCCAGAACTCTGCACACATCAGAGGACCGCTCTTGGTATAGGGCGCGAGCACTGCAAAACGCTCTTTGGTGCGCGATCCAAAGTTTCCAGTCGGGTGGATCCCATCAAGACAGCCGCATGAGAGCGCTTCCTCAAACGGCCCGTCCGAGGTGATAAGCGGTACTGTCACTCCCCGCTCCAGCATCATGTCGCGCATCATTTCCATATAATGGGTATCATCGCCATAATATCCATACTCATTCTCTACCTGCATCAAGATCACCGGACCGCCCTCGGTGATCTGAAGCGGTGTGATCAGCGGAAACAGTCTGTCATAGTACTCTCTGACATGCTTCAAAAACGATTCATGACACGCGCGAAGACGCATTCCATCCTCCTGCAGCAGCCATGCCGGAAGTCCTCCAAACTCCCACTCAGCGCAAATGTAGGGCGATGGTCTGAGGATCACATACAATCCAAGCTCCTGCGCGGTTTTTACAAACTTTACAAGGTCGTTTCTGCCACCAAAGTCATATACGCCCTTTCTGGGCTCATGGACATTCCATGCAATATAAGTCTCTACTGTATTGCAGCCCATCGCCTTCAATTTTTCCAGCCGGTCACGCCAGTATTCCGGCACTACGCGAAAATAATGGATACTTCCGGATATGACCTGAAACGGCTTCCCATCTAAATAAAAATTGTCTTTAATCTCAAATCGTCCCATATCTCTCCCCCACATTCAAGAATTGTTAAATTATTCTGCTCAATTTACCCAGTTGTTTCTGCAGTTTCATCTTTCCTTCTCAGACCCGCTTTCGTGGCTAAATCATATCACTTTCAAATACAATCGTCAACGCCAAAACAATCGCGTCTTCCTACGATCCATGACTGCCGGTTTTTGCCCTTTACCTTTATTGGTTCAAGCACAAATAATGAATTTACCTCTATCAGCGTAGCATACCTGCATATTTGTCTGCTTTGCCAAAATTCATCATCACCACATATTTTTTCATTATACTGATCCTTCAACATTTGAATCCTATGAGGATCTAAACAGTCAAAACAATATACCGATCCCGCTTCGAAAACTCCTTCAATGTCTCCCCCTGACTTTTTTAAAAGAATAATATCCTTTTTTCCTGCTTTTTGAAACGGTGCAGTCCTCTTTTGGCTAAATCTTGACTCGATCGTCTTTGTTCCGTCAAGAATCCATGACAAATATGGCTCTATCATAATCGCCATATGGATCCTGTCAAAATCTGCATTTAAAATTTTCCTTTTCCAATAAGAATTCTCTCTTTCAACCGCCTGTTCCAAAACATCACACAAAAAGTCACTTGGATTCATCCTGTCATGTCTCCTATATTGCTAAATTCCTTACACACACTCTCTCCTCTGCACCAGAGCCCCTTCTCCCCTGCTCTCCGCACGGATCTGTGCAATCGAGTAGGAAAGAACCATCTTTCCCTACTCGTGCGCCAGGCGTCCGTCAGCCTCTGCTGACATATTTCCTTTGGACGCCCGTGTGCATAAAAAGGAGGGTATGACAGTAGTCATACCCTCCTAAGCTGCGAAACCGTCACTGCAGATTCTTATTTATAAAGCTCATCAAACTGTCTCTGTAACTCTGCTGTAACCTCATCGATACCTGCTGCCTTCAACGCAGACTGATACTCTGCAACGATATCCTCCGCCGTTCCGGAATACTTACCGAATGCGATCTGCTTCATGTAGTTCGTTGTGATCTCGTTGATGTTGGAGATCTGTGAACGGATGTTGTCAACTTCTGCCACGAACTGACCATACGGATACTCGATCTTGATCTTGTCGTACTCGTCATACAGTGCATTGATCTTATCCCAGTCGCGTGTTGCGTCGAGGATCTCAAGGTCATCATTACGTCCCCACCAGTAGTTTGTCGTGCCGTTGATGTTGTCTGTATCCTGGTTGTATCCTTCCGGTGTTGTTCTCAGACCATCAGCTGTCACTTCATAAGAAACACCCTCAATACCATAGCAGAACAGCTTGTAGCAGTCTGGATCATTTCTCAGTAAATCATATACCATCAGTGCTCTCTCCGGGTTCTTGCTGCCTGCGGAGATTGCCATTGCACCATGAGTGATAGACAGTGCTGTCACATTGCCGGTCTCCTGACCAAAATAGAAGAATCCTGTCTCTGCATTCGGGTCATCATCATAAATTGTGTTGGCTGGTGTGTGGCTTACCAGATCCGTCCATGTCTGTGTATGATGCTGCTCTGCTGCAACCTTTCCGATTCTGTAGTCATCACGGTTTGTTGAAGAGGTATTGTTCAGAACGTCTGTCTGCCATACGCCGATCTCATCCCATTCCTTCATCATCTTCGCAAACTCTACAAGAGAATCTGTGTCTGTCACAAACGGAGAATATACTGTGTAGAGATCACTTCTTGTGCCGCCCCACATTGCTGCGGAGTTAATTCCGTCGATAGGTACATAATCAGAGTGGGAAGCGATCCAGCCGCCTGCCATCTGTGCGTACTGTGTACCGTCAGAATCCCAGGGAATAATGTCTGGATATGTTTCCTTTACATATCTAAAATAGGTTGTCAAATCTTCCCAGCTGTTTACACCGTCTGAAAGACCGGCAGCCTTTGCCCAGTCAAGTCGATAGATGAAACCATGGTTGGTCCACTGTGCGTAATTGTCCTCAGGAATCAGATAAATCTCACCGTCATACTTGCAAAGCTCCCAGTTCTCAGCCGGAACGCTTGCCCAGGTCTTCGGTGCATAAGTCTTTAACATATCCTCTGACAGCTCTAAGAATGCGCCGTTTTTGGAGTTTGGCCACGCGTCCAGCCAGTCGGAAGCTGTTCCGACAAGGTCTACAGTACCATCCATCTGCGCCAGTGTCAGGTTGTAGTTAGAGAGATAATCTGTCCAGCTGATGAAGTAAGTCTGCAGCTCTGCGTTGCACTTCTCTGTCAGAATCTTATTCAGCTCTGTCATCATCTCATCATATTTTTCCTTTGTTCCGGTCGGTGTCTCACCGGTTGTCATATATGTAATGACAACATGCTCTGATGTGTCCACATTTGCCCACGGATCATCGGATGAGGCCGCTGCATCACTGCCGGAAGCGTTATCCGATGACGCATTGTCTGCAGATGCGTTGTCATTGGATGAAGATGAATCTGCTGCCGCCGGTGTGTCACTGGAATTCGAGTCCGAATTTCCGCCGCAGCCTGCTGTAAGCCCGGCAATCATAGTGGTTGTCAATAATAATGCCAATACTTTCTTTTTCATTTTTTGTCCTCCTGTTATCTTTTATTTGCTTATCTCCGCTCCCGCGGAGCTATCGCCTAAAATATATGTTATACCCAGAAGAACGCTGCCCTTTGCGTTCTTCTAAAAACTTAGCAGGTCTTAGGCGGCGTATTTTGACGCCTTAGAGCTGCTTAGTTTTTTAACCTTTAACGGCACCAACGGTGATGCCGCTGATAAAATACTTCTGTACAAACGGGTACAGCAGAACGATCGGCCCTGTTGCGAGCACAGCGTTCGCCATCTTAACACTCTCCTGCGGGATATCCGCAAGGTTGATAAACTGACCTGCAACGGAGTTCTTCAGAGCGTCTGTCTTGTTCACGATCTCGTACAGTGTAAACTGCAGAGGCTTTACTGCTACTCTCGAGCTCAGGAACAGTGATGACTGATACCACTCGTTCCAGTAACCTAATGCCAGAAACAGTCCGATGGTCGCAAGCGCCGGCTTTAACATCGGCAGAATCAGTGACACGAAAATTCTCATATCGCCCGCGCCGTCGATTTTGCCTGACTCTGTTATCTCATGCGGAATCGACTTGACGAAATTCTTCATCAGAATAATCAGCCAGGGTGACATCAGCAGCGGCAGGAGCACTGCCAGGTAGCTGTCTTTCAGGTGATAAGTCTGTGTCATCAGCAGGTAATATGGCGCAAGTCCGGCCTGGAACAGGCTTGTAAAGTATATGAAGAATGATATCGCATTGCGGAACGGAAAATCCTTTCTCTGCAGTGCGTAACCGGTCATCGAGATGATGGATAATCCAACAGCTGTTCCAACGACTGTCAGAAGTATCGTCACCAGATAGGACCACCAGATTCCGCCGCTCTTTGTGACCATGTTATACGCAGTCAGCGTTACATCCTTCGGCAGGAACTGCACACCTTCCGCCCTAATCACGGATTCACTGGTGAAGGATGTGCTGACAATGATGATAAACGGTACGATACAGCAGACGGAATAGAGTGTCAGGAACACATATCCAAATCCCCTGATAATTTTATCCGAAGTGCCAAGCTTCACCTTGGCGCCTGATTCCATAAGGTCTTTGTCTTCTTTCTTTGCCATGTTGCTCCTCCTCTCTTAAAACAGTGAATAATCTGGTTCTATTTTCTTTACGATAAAGTTCACAGTCATAACGATGATAAATCCAATTACGGACTGGTACAGACCCACTGCAGATGCTGTAGAGAAGTTAAAGTCTGTCATCGTCGCACGATATACGTAGGTCTCAATGATATCTGTCGTGTTATAGAGAATCGGATTCGTGCCTACGATATTGTAGAACAGTCCGAAGTTGCCTTTTACGATGCCGCCGAGCGCGAACAGAAGCAGGATAACAATCGTCGGCTTAAGGCTCGGAAGGATTATGTAGCGGATTCTCTGGAAACCGTTTGCACCGTCCACTTTTGCAGCTTCCATCATCTCACCGTCGATACCCATGATCGCCGCAAAGTACACGACGGAGTTGTAACCGGTCTGCTGCCACAGATACACGATAATCATAATCGGCGGCCAGACATTTGGATTGGAGTACGGCTGCCACCGCTCCAGGCCAAGACTCGTCAGAATGCCATTCACAAAACCTGTGTCATAGTTGAGCAGGTTGAACACCAGAATACCTACCAGAACCTGTGAAATAAAGTACGGCAGGAACATGATCGTCTGGGAAATTTTCTTGAACCATTTGCTGCGCATCTCGTTCAGAAGAATTGCCACAAATACTGCCAGGAAATTGCCAAGTATGATAAAGGCCAGATTGTACAAAATTGTATTCTTGGTCAGACTTAACAGCTTTCCTGAGGTGGCAAGAAACTTGAAGTTATCCAGGCCGATAAACTTGCTTCCGAAAATCCCGTCCCTGTAGTTGTACTTTACAAATGCAACCCAGATACCGGGCATCGGCGCATAGCTGAATGCCAGAAAAAACAGAACAGCGGGAAGACACATCAGAAGCAGAACTCTGTATTTCTTTACTTTCTGGAAAAAGGTGAGGCTCGAATTATAATTGCTCTTCACCCTGGTTTTTGTTTTCCCCATTGTATTACCTCCCTCATTTTTAAATTGACTACTCGAAACCGATTTCATATTTAAATAATATTACTTATGTTGGTGAAAGTCAATATAATTTTTCATGCCGAATGACATATTCTATAATTTTCACATTATTCAACCCACATTTTTATGCATATTGTATATCACAGCTTCCAGTTACTTTATTTGCGCATATAAAACAAAGAGTACAAACAAGACTTTTTCGTCCTATTTGCACTCTTTATTATGAAATCGCATTCAATGCTCAGTTTATGTGTTTCCTAAGTTGCCGGTGCTGGCCCGCTGCTCTCTCGAATGACAAGACTCGGCATGACCATGCGCAGCGCGTCTTTTTTTCTTCCCTCAATCATGGCAATCGAAGTATCGATCAGTTTTCTTCCATACTCTTCGTAATTATAGTCGATACTTGTAAGTCTCGGCATCACCATCTCAGCCATATATGTATTATCATAGCTCACGACAGACATATCCTGTGGTATACGAATCCCACGTTCATTCAGGCATTTCATGACTCCTAACGCCGTAAAATCATTGACGGCGATCACGGCTGTCATATCCGCACGTTTTTCCAGCAGTTCATTCATCTGCCTGTATCCTGTCTCAAAATCATAACTGCCCCCATCGTCCATGACCAATTCTGGATCATATGGTATCTTGTTCTCCCTGAGAATCTGCTTGTACATCTGCGACTTCTCAAAAGTAGCAAGCACATCCTGCCTGCCGCCGACCAGGGCGATTTTCCGATGCCCCAGCCCCAGCAGATGCTCCATCAGCAGCTCCATGGCTTTCATGCTGTCAATACGGACAACATGGCACCGGGTACCGTCCAATTTTCCCGTCACAATGACAGGTATTGTGGACATGATATCATTGATGAGCTCCACATACTCTATACTGGACGCGAGGTCGTCCACCCTGCCGCCGAGCTGTATAATCGCATCAACCTTTTGCTGCTGAAGCTTTCCCAGAAGCTCCACTTCATTCTCTGTCTTCCCCAGTGAATTATAGAGCACCACGGTGTATCCTGCTTCCCTCGCCGCCTGTTCACAAGCGACAAAAAGGGCGGCATAATACGGATTTCTGATATCCGCTGCCAGCACCCCGATTGTCTTCGTTCTGGTATCTGCAAGTCCCTTCGCCAACACGTTTGGCTTAAAATTGTATTTTGCAATCAATGCCTCCACTTTTTCCCGTTTTTCCGGCCGCACCTTTGCATTCCTTGTGAGTACTCTCGAAACAGTCGCCGGAGATACGCCCGCTTCCTTTGCTATATCGTATATTGTTATCGCCTTGCTCTCACTGCCTTTCTGCATGGCACATAACACCTCCTTAGTAGTTCCACTTTTCTTTATCTAACACACTCTAATATGAGTATACACTTTATCTTTTTTCACTGTCAACTGATTTCATGCCAATCAACCCCCTCTGCTTCACTGGCGGTTACTGTTCACTTCGTTCCAGTAACAGGCAAAAATCCATGCAAAATTTGCTTCGCAAATGGATTTTTGCTTTCAGGCTGTACGTTTTTTCACGGAATGCGCAGTCCA